>JADFQR010000165.1 GCA_022561735.1 Chloroflexota bacterium
TCAGAGACGCGGCTACGGGAAGCTTTCTGAGATGCGCCGCTACCGGCGGCAGAAGCGAGGCGGCAAAGGGCTTATCACTCTCAAGATCGCCCGGAAGAACGGGCGCGTGGCCGCCGCACAGGTTGTCGATCGTGAGGTCGATGGGGATGACACGGTCCTCATACTGACCGAGAAGGCGCAGGTGATACGCGTCCACCTGAACGAGATACGTGAGACGGGACGCATAACCCAGGGCGTCATCATGGCGGTGCCGGACACCGGAGACTCGGTGAGCGCAATGCGTGCCATGAAAACCCGGGAGGCTCCGGCCGAGTTGTTGAGCGAAGAAGAGATCGCGGCCTCCGCGAGCCTGGATGCGCAATCCGAAAACGGCGTTCCGGAGATGGAACTGCCAGAAGAAGCACAAGAAGAAGTAACGGAAGAAGAACTGGGCGATGAGCCGGACGACGCAGTCGACGACGCGCCGGATTCCGGGTCAGACTTCGACCCGGAATCGGACGAATCGGACGAGGAAGATTAGGTGATCGGCCGGGGCCGTCCGCAAAGGGGCGGTCCCGGCCATTACCGAACATCCCGGCCCGATGATCCTACGGGGCATCCTGCGGGGCGATTCCCATGATTGAACGCGTCGCAGTGGTGTCGATAGCGCCGGTCCTGCCGGGCGCCGTCCACGGCGGTTCACAGCGCATCCTGGACGGGGTGCTCCGCGGACTTGCGGATGCGGGCGCCGAGGTTCGCGTGCTGTGCTCATGGCGGCCGGAGAACGACGGCGGGTTCGAGATCGCGTCGCGTATCAAGGTCGAGCCGGTGCTCCGGTTGCGGGGTTACTTCCCGGACCCCTGGGAAACGCCGCCACACAGGATCCTGCAGACTGCGGAAGCCGTCAGGCCGGCGCTTGAATGGGCCGACGCCGTGTATCTACACGCAGACACGTTCTATCTGCGGCAACTGCTGCCGGAAGGCCGTCCCGTGGTCCGCTCATTCCACGACTTCCACTACGAGACGGCGTTGATCTCAGCGTTTGCGTTCAGGTCAGACCTCACCATCGTCCCGTCCGACTATCTGAAACGCTGTATGGAAGCGACCTCCAGCGCTTTCCACGGCTCTGCGGGCGAGCCGATCCTGGTTATCCCGAACGGGATCGACCTCGCAACGTATATCCCTCGGCAGGGCTTGACGCCCCGGGGTGTCAGGCCGCGCTCTGAGCGTGACCTGGTGCTCCTCTGGCCGCACCGCCCTGATGAGCGCAAGGGTGTCACTGAAGCGATCAGGATCACCGCCGATCTCACGAGCGCTCTGCCCCAACGGAACGTTCGACTGCTGGTTCCGCGGCATGTGGATGCCGCCAGCTCCGCCGAAACCCGGGAGTTCTATGACCACACGCGGGAGATCGCGGCAGCCGCCGGGGTGGCGGGATCCCTGGAGTTCACGCCGTGGTGGACCGGCGAGGAGATGGCGCACGCGTACTCCTACGCCGACGTGACACTGTGCCCGGGGAACTTCATAGAGTCTTTCAGCCTGGCGGCCTACGAGTCTCTTGCCTGCGGCACACCAGTCGTTGCGGCGAGCGTCGGCGCGCTGCGAGATCTACCGGACCACCCGGACGTCCATATGTTCCCCCACGGCGATGCAGAGTCGGCCAGAGAAGCGTCGCTTGCTGCATCAGCAGGGATGACAGACCCGAACGGGATTCGGATGCTGCTGAGCGAAAAATACTCGTTTGATGAGATGCAGCGGAGCTACGCCAACGCGATCCTGAGCGCAGAGACCCTTCGAGTACCCCGGAACGCGGACGCTGCCGAAGACTTCGCTGCCCCCGTCCAACGCGGGCCGGGGGCAGCGCCGGCCTCATCGTCTTCTGACCGATTCTCACTCGCGCCGTGGTGCTACGTCGCCGGAGAGCGTGTGTATAACGACTACGAGTACGGCTGGTCACAACGGCCGGAGCTGGCCTCGTTTCTCGCCCGGCTGGATAAGCGAGGGACCGGAATACCGGGCTTCACGCGCACCTCAGCGATAGAGGCCGGCGTCTCACATGATCAGTTTGAGGACGCTCTCAGGGATGGGGTGATCGTCAGGGCCTGATCGTCGCTGGCGGGTTCTTCGGTTGCCGCTGACCGGTTGTCAACGCTCTCCACGCGCCGACAGGCCCCTGTCCTTTAATCCGGCTTGGTAACCCGTTTCGCGATTTCTCGCTTACAATCCGGGCCTACAATCCGCCGCCACATGTTCGGTTGACGGATACCGGGAGGACGACGCTGGCGATCGAAAACACGATCACACAACTGGAGTTTCGCGACGCATGGGGCCGATTTGCCACCGGCGTCACGATCATTACCTCTTCCGAACCGGATGGAGGCGTTCACGGGATGACTGCGAACGGCGTGATGTCGGTATCGCTTGAGCCGCCACTTGCTCTCGTGTGCGTGGACAAGTCCAGGAACACGCACAGGTTGATCTCGGACTCCGGCTGGTTCGGGATCAGCATCATGAGCAAGGACCAGGGCGACATCGCGATGTATTACGTACGCGACGCCGCCGACCGCACTGGAGATGTCGAGGTGCCGCTGGAGTCGCGTAACGAGGGTCCGCCGGTGATAGCCGGGGCGCTTGCGGCGATGTCTTGCCGCGTCGTCGCGGAGCACGATGCCGGGGATCATACGATCTTCGTTGGAGAGGCCGTCGAACTGTCAATGCAGGACGGCGAGCCGTTGCTGTACTACACGGGCAAGTTCGGGAAGATCGAGCTGGACTGAGCGACTATCTCCCCGATTATCCCCGCGGGTGGCTCACCCCGGCGTTGTGGAGAGCGCTATCCGCGGGCCGTCCTGCGTTTGCACCCGACAACAATTTCGAGACGGTTTCCCGGCCCTATATGAACCCGCGCAGCTCTATCGCCTTCGCCACGGCGCCCACTGCGACGGCGTACGCCGCTCCCCGCAGAGTCAGGTTGCGTTCCTTCGCCATGTCCCTGGTCCGTTCATACCCGCGACTTATGGTGGTGTACAGCTCATCGTTGACCCGTTCAAGGGGCCAGCGGAAGCGTTGGATGTTCTGCGCCCACTCGAAGTACGACACGATGACGCCGCCGGCGTTGGCAAGGATATCGGGGACGACCTGCACGCCGTTTCCCCTGAGAATCGCATCGCCGCCGTAGGTAACGGGGGAGTTCGCCGCCTCTACGACGAGTTTCGCTTTGATATTGTCGGCGTTCTCCGTCGTGATGACGCCCTCTATCGCCGCCGGAACCAGGATATCGACATCCAGCTGCAGAAGTTCCTCGTTGGTGATTTTCTCTCCAAGGGAACACCCGTCGAGCGTCTCGTTGTGCTTCTTGTATTCAAAAACCGGGTCAAGATCCAGTCCCGCAGGGTTGAAAATGGCGCAGGACTGGTCAGAGATGGCGACGATTTTTGCACCGATCTCGTCCATGCGGCGAGCGGCGAACGAGCCGACGTTTCCGAAGCCCTGGATGGCGATCGTCACGCCGTCCATCTGAAGGCCGGCATCCACCGCGGCGAGCATCGTTACGTCACACACGCCCCGGCCCGTCGCAGCCTCGCGGCCGTAGGACCCGCCAAGCTCGATCGGCTTCCCTGTCACTGCGCCCGGGGAGTAGCCGTGCAACTGGCCGTACGCGTCCATCATCCACGCCATCACCTGTGCGTTGGTCCCCATGTCCGGCGCCGGGATATCACGCTGGGGGCCGATGATGTGGGAAATTGCCTGCGTGTACCGCCGAGTCAGCTGGTTGAGCTCAACTTCGGACAGGTCTGACGGTCGTACCTGTACGCCGCCTTTTGCGCCGCCGAACGGTATATCCACAAGCGCCGTCTTCCATGTCATCAGCATGGCAAGCGCCCTGGTGTGGCTGGCGTCCACGCCCGGGGTAAAGCGAACCCCGCCCTTGTATGGGCCGCGCGCTCCGTTGTGCTGGACACGGAAACCGCTGAAGACCTTGATCTCACCATCGTCCATGCGGACAGGAATGGACACCGAGAGTTCCCGCCACGGGTTCAAGAGGACCGCACGCATCCCGTCGTTGATCCCAAGCAGGTCGCAGGACTCGTTGAAATAGGCGTGCGCCGTCTCAAGCATGCTCAGTTCAATATCCGGCATCGTGGTCCTTCTTCCCTAGAGTAAAACGTTGGGCCAGGAACGTTGGCCAATT
>JADFQR010000166.1 GCA_022561735.1 Chloroflexota bacterium
CCGGCCCAGCAGCTTTGCCACTGACACCCCGGCCACACGGCCCGCCATGTCCCACAGGGCGCAATCGATATTACCGAGGAGTCCCTCCGATATGCCGCGGTGCTGCGCCATCCAGTTCCACAGCAGCTCCCGGTCCCACGGGTCCTGCCCCACGAGCATCGGCTTGATTACCGACTCAACCTCCGCGGATGTCGCACCGTAGAAATACGAGTGAACGCCGCCGGTTGCATATCCGACCGCGCCGCTGTCGGTGGAGATGCGCGTGATCGTCTGGACGCCGTCGCGCTGCTCTCCGATCTGCCCGTAGCCCCACTTCGTTCCGTGGCTACGCGTCGGCACCCGGAACGAAATGACCTCAACGTCCGTTATCTTCCCGGCAACGTTCCCACCGATCCCGGAACTCAAAAGTTTAATCCTCCACGCAGGCGTTCAGTCGGTGGCGAGAGGGTAGCCGATACGGCGGTCGCAATGCGCTCACACCGAGTGCGTGAGGGTGCGAAGTGGTTGTGTCGCCCGGGCCGACGCGCCATCGGCACCCGAGAAAGAGCTTTAAATTCCGGGCAATTTTAGTTTATCCACCGAAGGGGGAAATATCGGGAATCCGAGAAGATTGGACCATCGCGGCAATTTGCTGTCGTACGGGAGAGGTGAACCCGTGAGCGCGACAATACTCGGCGAAATGCCATAAGCACGCGTGAGCGATGAGTAGGAATTGGGGAGCCTATGCGACGTTGGTTGGAGTTTGCGGTCGCTGATCACCCAATCCAGTTTTTTCTAACACTTGCAGGGCTGGTCGCAAGCTTGTTGGTCGCGTGGATCATAGTTAGTACGGATCCATTGCCCAGTTCAGTTCGAGTGCAGGTCGCACAAAGTGAGCATTTAGTCGAAGTCTCAGGTGTCGTGTTTACGATCGACCGAGTCGCTTTCCATGAGCAGTTCAAGGTACGAGAAGTCGGGGACAGAAACTTCAGTCGAATCGACGGAGGCACAGTCGGTTCCAGTTCTGGATCAGCGACGGTGTATATCGATGGCGCGGTAATAAACGAATCCGCTGAGGACGTTTTCTTTCTGGCCCAGAAGGATTCTGAGGAAATTGTTTCGTCGCCGTGGGCCCAGATCCAGGGGGATGAACGGCTTGAGTTAATCGTGCGCATGGGGGTCAGCGGCCCCACCTGCAGTCAAGGTGATGGATCTATTTTGCTCGAAGCCGGCGAGACAGAACGAATCCACATGGAAATCGATGTTGAAGGAGACAGGGCATGGCTCCTCAACGATGTCAAGGGCGGCTCGATTCAAGCAATAACGATCGGGCGACTCTCACGCGGGTCTTGCGATCCGATGGGCAACCTCTCCATTGTCGGCGTTCCCTGGAATGTGGAATTCGCCTTTCTGGCGTTCAATGGGTTTCAACTTCAGTCCTATTTCCCAATTGGACGTCCGACGAGTGGCCCACTTGCCCCGGACGGGGTTCCTTATTTCGCGCCATCACTCCTGCTTGAAATTCAGGAACCGGTTTTCGACGAGGAGACCCAATAAATACGGACGCAGCGACATTGCAGCACAAGAGGCGGTCGCGCTTCTGTACGCGAACTTTAGAGACGGCACACCAGTCAAGGCGATTGCGAATCAACACATCGTCAACCCGCCCCGTACGCCGTCCATTCATCCGGAACATCGGCAAGCGCGACAGGCCGCCCGTCCATCGCGCTTTTGATCGTGGCAAGAGTGGCCGCCAGGTCTGCGACCCCGTCCTCCGGGGCGTAACGCGCCCGCATGCCGTCAAGCACGGTGTAGGCGAAGTTGCGCAGGGCGTTCCCGTGTGCGCGGTCGTAATAAGAGTTATTCGACGCCCACGACCGGTCGCTTCCCTCACCCGGGTCGAACGTCCGCTCCGTACCGTCTGCGTACAGCGTCACCGGCGCTATCTGTGAATATCCGGGTGCGGACCCGCCGCCTTCGCCAAACACCAGGATCGTGCCGTGAGCGCCAACAATCTCGGTGCGAAAACCGACGTACCGGCCCGCCTCCGGGACCGTGTCGCCCTGCATCCACACGCCGTCCACCTCGCCACCCTCATACATCCACGTGACCGCCGTAATCCCGCGCAGGTGTTCTTCCCGGCCCTCACCGTGCGGTCGCGGGAGGGCGTTGACCCGCTCAATCGCTGACATGCCGTTGAACAGGCGCGCCGTGGCGAAAAAATGTGGCCCGTGGTCCATCATCCACGGGAAGTCGCCGCCCCCGGATAGCGTCGGATCATAGCGCCATGCGATGTGATGACCCCGGCCGCCGAGACGCTCATTCTCCGCCTCGTTGAACAACCACGGCCCCCTCGTCTGACGCACCTGTACGACCTCGCCGATAGCGTCAGCCTCGATCAAGTTCCGGGCGACCAGGTGTGGGCCGTGGAATACGTAACTCTCGCCGACCATGAGCCGGACATCGGCATCGGCCGCCGCCTGCACCATCGCCCTGGCCTCGCCCAGGCTCCGTGCCATCGGCTTCTCAACGTAGACGTGTTTGCCGGCCTGAACCGCTGCGATAGCCATTTCCGCGTGCATAAATGGCGGCGTGACAAGGTCAACGGCGTCGATCTCCGGGTCCGCCAGGAGCTCGTCGTAACTGGAGTAAGCCTTGCCGACACCGCGCTCATCTGCCAGCGCCTGGACGGCATCTGCATTCACGTCACAGAGCGCTACCAGGTTCAACCGGTCGATAGTCGGGATCGCGTTCAGATGCGCCGGAGCCGCGACCAGTCCGGCAGCGCCGACCAGTGCGATGTTGAGCCTGTCGTGTGACATGAGAACTCCTGTAGCCGTATCAAGCGTGTGGCTCCGCCCGTCCATTTCAGGGCGTTATCTTTGCTGCACCAGCTCGATCCGCACATCGTCCGGGCCCTGGATGAACGCCACCAGGTTGCCGCCCGGGATGTCTATCGGACCCTCCAATAGCGGCGCGCCCAGGTTGCCCAGGCGTTCAACGTCTGCCACCAGATCGTCCGAGTCCACACCGAAGTGCTCCAGCCCCCAGTGCGGACCGGCGTCCCCATCAGCCATCTCCTCTCCGGTCCGCGCGCTGGAGATGTTCACGATCAGGCCGTTCGGTGCGCGACAGTGCAGCCGCCGATCGCCGACGCTGCGGACCGTGTCGCTAACGATCTCGAAACCGAACGCCGCAACGTACCACTCGGCCGTGCGACGCGGGTCCGGCGCTTTCAGGTGGATGTGGTTTATTCCGAACGCCAACGCACGCCTCCGGACAGATGTCCAACGAAAGACGCCCGGACACAGCGGCCCGGGCGTCATTTATTCGAGCCGACTGCGTATTAAGGGCGCTGGATAAGCTCGATGCGGATCGGGCCGGGTACCGAAATAAACGCGATCTTCAGCCCGCCGCCGGCGTCGATCGGACCCTCCTTCAACTCAGCGCCCAGGCCCGTGAGACGTTTGAGTTCGGAGTCCATGTCATCGACGTCGAAACCGAAATGCTCCAGCCCAAAGCGGGGATCGGCGCTCGCCGGGCCCAGCTTCTCGCCAAGCTTGTCGCGCTGGCCGGAAATGTTGATGTTGAATCCGTTTCCGTCGTAACAACGCAGGAACCGGTCGCCTCCGGCTTCGCGTACGTCATCGCTGCGGATCTCAAGCCCGAAAGCCTCGACGAACCAGTCAGCGGTCTTCTTCGGGTCTTCGGATTTGAGGTGTACGTGGTTAACGATATGTCCCATGGATTTCCTCTGCGGTTCGTGGTCGAACCAGATTTCGATGGTTGAGTGTTGCCGGGCGAGATTATGCCCTGCATGTGGGCCAGTCAAGGAGCGGGCAGGTCGCTGGGATACGAACGGAGCGGCCCGTTATTTGCGCGATTGGCCCTTTACTGGAATAACGAGGCCCCAGGTCCGCGCTTGTTAGCGGGGACGCAAATAAGGCGTCCTAAATCCCGATCTCCTCGAACATGACGGCGTAGTCAACGCCAAGCCGCTCACCGGCCGCCGCCGCGCCCCAGGTCAGGAACTCCTCCGGGTCGAAATCGTACGACAGGCCTTCGATGTAAGCCTTGTGCTCTTTCAAAGAGGCTATCCCGCGCTCAAGGGTGTCCCCAACGTCCACACCGTGCGTCGGGTTGTCCGACCCCCCGGCCACCAGCACCGACCGGATGCCGTCCCACG
>JADFQR010000167.1 GCA_022561735.1 Chloroflexota bacterium
GCGCCCGGTAGGTCCCGAGTTGTGACCAGTAGACCCGCTGCTTCTCCCGGAACGGACCGCCAACGACCCGGTGCACCGGCAACCCGAGCGCCTTGCCCTTCAGGTCCCACAACGCAAGCTCGATCCCGGCGATGGCCCACGCGGTGACGCCATACGGCGTGCCCCGGTAGGCGCGGTAGAGATCGAAGTAGAGCCGCTCAACCGGCGTCGGGTCCTTGCCGATCAGCCAGGAGCTCATATCGCGGACGAGGCCGCGGACGCCGTGTGTGACCCCGCCTTCGCCAAACTCGCTGTAGCCGGTGACCCCTTCGTCCGTCCGTATTGCGACGAAGTGCCAGGGCCGCGCCCCTCCGTCAACGGCGAAAGTATCTATCCCGGTGATTTTCATTCGGCGAGCGCTCCTGTTCAACGGCTATCCGGCGGTGCGGCGCTACTGTACACCCGCTTTTACCGGGAAGGAGTCACATGCCTCATGGGCCGGCCGGTGGATTTTGTGAGGAATCGGCATCACGGCGGCTGGCATTCGCCGGCAAACCCACGCCCGGCAACAGCGCTATCGCGCCGGCGACAGGCCCGAATCGTATCGACAGGACGGTTGCTATAGCGCTGGTGGCCCGGGAGTGCATCGACAGCACGGTGGCGCGGACCGATGGATCGAGAACGGCAAGCGCGGCATCCACCTGCCCGAGAAGGTGCGCCGGCCAGATCCGGCCAACCGTCTCGGAAGACGCTCCAGATATCGCCGCCGCCGCAGGCATGAGCAGGATTATCGATCGCCCCCGCACAGCCCGTGCGCCGGAATCCGCCGCCCCCCGGCGTCGGTCCTGGCCCGGCGGTCGTAGAATCCGGCGGCCGGGAAGCACCTGCCCCGGCGATCTCATCCAGCGCCAGTCGCATTATCCGGAGCATTCGATGTACACGAGCCGCCCGATACTCGCCCAGGAAGAGATCCGCACCCGCCGGGGCATGGTCGTAGCACAACATCCTCTGGGTGCGGAGGCCGGGCTTGAAGTCCTCCAGCGCGGCGGCAACGCGGTGGATGCAGCGATTACGACGGCCTTTGCGATGGGCGTCCTTCAGCCGCTCATGAACGGTATCGGCGGGGGCGGCTTGATGACGGTTCATATGGCGGCGGGCGGAGGAGGGGCGATCGACTACGGCATGCAGGCTCCCGGCGCCGCCACGACGGACGAATTCCCACTGGAAGGCGGCATGGAGGGCATGGACGCCGGATCGTCCCGGTACTCCCGCCGATTCGCCTGGCCGAAGGTCAAAGGCAACGCGCTGTCGGAGGGCTACAGGTCGATCGCCATCCCGGGAACGGTCGCTGGACTCAGCCGGGCGCTTCAAGAGTGGGGGACGATCAGCCTGTCCGATGCCCTGCAACCGGCGATCAAGCTCGCAGAAAAAGGGTTCGCCGTCGGGGCGCACTTCACGCTTTCGCTTGTGGCGGGGCGCGACCTGCTGCTGCGGTTCCCGGCGACCGCGGACATCTACTACCCGGGCGGATACCCGATTCCGGTCGGCGGGACGTTGCTCCAGAAGGAGCATGCCGAGACGCTGCGCACCCTCGCTGAGGGAGGCGTCGACGCGTTTTATCGGGGCGAGATCGCAGCGAAGATCTGTGCCGACGTCCAGGCGAACGGCGGGCTGCTGGAGACCTCAGACTTCGCCCGGTACACGCCATTCCTCCACCGCCACGGCCTGATCGGAAAGTACCGCGGTTACGAGATCGTCGGTCTTCCCGGCCCGACTGCCGGCCCAACCCTGTTGGAAATCCTCAACATCCTCTCCAGCTTCGACCTGGCCGGGACGAACCACGGCGACCCGGCGGTGCTGCACCTGGTTGTCGAGGCGATCAGGCTCGCCGCCGCAGACCGGTTCACGTGGATGGGCGATCCGCAGATGACCGGAGCGCCCATCGGCGCGCTGAGCAGCCCGGAGTACGGGGCCGAACGCGCTCGCTCCATCGACCGGGTCCATGCGGGTCCAGCGGACGCCGGCGACCCGTGGCCGTTTGAAGGTCGGGAGAAACCGGCTAACTTCCCGGGACCGGCCGGGGCAGCGATTGACGACGGCACGACCCACATCACGGTCGTGGACAGGGACCGGAACGCGGTCGCCCTGACGCAGACAAACCTGGCCTACTCCGGCGTCGTCAATCCGGGCGTCGGCGTGATGATGAACAACGGCATCGGCTGGAGTTGCCCGCTACCCGGCACGGTCAACTCCATCGCCCCGCACGCCCGGGCGCTGAACAACATGACGCCGGTAGTGTTTCTGAAAGACGGCGAGCTCCGGGGAGCGCTGGGCGCGTCCGGCGGTCGACGAATCTGGACGTCTGTCGTGCAGACGCTCATCCACCACATCGATATGGGGATGTCGCTCCAGCAGGCGGTTCAGGCGCCGCGGATTCACGTGGAGGACGACGCCGTGATCGCCGACGGGCGGTTCGAGCACGACACGATCAACGGGCTGGTGTCACGCGGCCATAAAGTGACGATCGTGGACCCGCGATACGACTCGGCCCCGTACGCCGAGCCGAACGGCATTGCCGTGGATGGCGACGATCTCCGAAGCGCGGTCTACCCGGTGGCGAAGCTCACTCAGGCTGCGGGGTACTAAGGCCTTCCGCCCAAACCCCGGTCATCCCGATCCTTCCCCGGAAGGACGAGGGATTTTCACCAGCACATCGTTCAGCAACAAATCCTGATTTCGCGAGAACATTGAACCTCCCTCACCCTAACCCTCTCCCTCCGGGAGAGGGGATCCAGGTGGCCCCCTCCTGATTCCGGGCGCCCTCTGGGCGCGGGTTTGGGGGTGGGTGTTCTCTGTGCGAGCGCGCTCTGTTGACCGACGCCGATCTTGAGCGTGGAATAGGCGTCGGCGTAAATCAACCGGCTTCAATACCGAAATGCAGAGGGCGATATGACAAAAAGACGTGTACTCGTAACCGGCCTGAGCGGCGCGGTCGGCTCGGCGATCCGGCCGGCGCTTGAGGAGCGGTACGAGGTAGCCGCACTGTCCCGCACGGGCGTTGACGGCGTGCCCGGCGCCCTCAATTTCCTGGGCGCAGTACAGGACGCAGACGCCATAAGGCCCGCGTTCGAGGGCGTGGACACGGTGGTTCACCTGGCCGCTGACGGCGGAGCGCACAGCAGCCAGGGCATGAACTCCGGCTGGGACGCCATGCTCCAGAACAACATCATCGGCGCATACAACGTGTTCAGCGCAGCCCGCGACGCCGGTGTGAAGCGGGTCGTTTTCGCCAGCACGGGGGCGACGGTCCTCGGCTACGAGCACGAGTCGCCGTGGCGCGAGCTGGTGTCGGATGACGCCTCAAAAACGCCGGAGTCGTGGCCCAACGTTACGCGGGACTCCGAGCCGAAGCCGTTCAGCCTGTACGCGGTCAGCAAGTTGGTTGGCGAGGACCTCGCCCGTTACTTCGTGAACACATCGGACATGTCCATCATCTGCCTGCGAATCGGCGGGGTCGGAGCGCGGGACGTTGTGAACGGCATACGCGGCCGGTCAATCTACTGCAGCCATGCCGATATGGCGCAGATGGCGGTGAAGTGCATCGAGGCGCCGGAGTCGGTGCGGTTCGACATCTTCTACGTGGTATCGAACAACAGGTACGGATACCGGGACATCTCGCACGCCCGGGAGGTGGTCGGCTACGAGCCGACAGGCAGCGCCGAGACTGCCGAACGCGCGTAGGGGAGGCGGTTGTCCGGAAGGCAAATCGCTCTACCCGGCGCTGCGGAGAGGGGAGCTGTTCATCCCGCCATGCCGCTCACCGGACCCGCTTATTCCGTACCGGCCCGGCGCCACAAGCGAATGCGTTGTTCATCTGGGAGTTCAGCCAGCGGGACTCCCCCTCCCAGCCTGGCCCTCCGCCTGCCTGATCCGGTCCCGGTATCGCAACGCCTCTGCCCGCAGGGCCACTTCCGGGTCGACTCCAGATGCCTGGATCCGAGCCACCAGTTCAAACAACATCCGCCCCGCTGCGGCCTCATGTTCTGCCTCGTTCGCACCATCGAGGGCAGCGTCACCTCCCGGCGCCGGTAGCCCGGCGCGTCCAGCGCGCCTTTGCAA
>JADFQR010000168.1 GCA_022561735.1 Chloroflexota bacterium
GGGCGCGCGTGGATAAGGCGGTCGAGGGGGCGAAGTTGCACGCGGACGTGATAGTTGGCGTCAAGGTCCGCCTGACCGAGGGGATCGTCGGAAAGAACGACCTGGTGGCGCTTGACCGGGCGATCGAAGCCGCCGGGTACCTGGACAAGCCGGTGATGATCCACATCGGCGGAACGAATCATGACCTTGAAGAGATACTCGGGCGGCTGCGGCCCGGCGATATCGTTACGCACAGCTTCACGGCCGTCCCGCCGGGCATCATCACCGATACGGGCGCGGTCCTGCCCGCGGCGCTGGAGGCACGTGCGCGCGGGGTGAACTTTGACGTGGGACACGGTGCGGGCAGCTTCAGCTTCCGGGTGGCGGAGGCGGCGCTCAGTCACGGGTTCACGCCGGCCACGGTATCGAGCGATGTGCATCGCTATAACGTTCGCGGCCCTGTGTACGACCTGGCCACGACGCTGTCCAAGTTCCTCCATCTCGGCCTGTCGCTCGATGAAGTCGTCCGGCTGGCGACGTCAGCACCGGCGAACGCCGTGGGGCGCGGCGACCAGTTCGGAACGCTAAGGGTCGGCGTCGAGGCGGACGTGAGTGTGATGCGGCTTGAGGAGGGGGAGTTCAGGTTCACCGACGCCACCGGTGACGTGCGCATCGGCAACAGGTTGCTCACCCCGGTGGTTACGCTTCGCGCCGGCCGGCGGCACGCGCCGACGTTTGGCGCGCACCCCGATCTGCTGGGCCACTCACCGGCGTCAGTCCCCGGAACGATGCCGGCATGACATCCCCTGCCCAGGCAGGCACTGGCCCGGGCGACGGCGCCTCTGCCGGCGTGGTCGCGATCGAAGTGATCGGGTTAGAAAAGTCGTTCGGTCACACGGCGGTTCTTCGCGGCCTTGATATGAATGTCCGTGACGGTGAGGTGGTGGCCATCTTCGGGGCTAACGGTGTCGGCAAATCCACCCTTCTGCGGATACTGGCGACTCTCACACGGCCGGACCACGGCACGATATCGATCTACGGCAGCGACCTGGCCCGTAATGCGGAGACGGCCCGTCTCTCGCTGGGCGCCGTCCTCCACTCGCCGATGCTTTACGGCGATATGACCGTGGAGGAGAACCTGATGTTTTTCGGCCGGATGTTCCGCATTCCGGGGTTGAGCGATCGCGTCCGCGAGGTCGCAGAGCGGATGGGACTCAGTCAGCGTTTTGAGCAGCGTGTGCGTGAACTGTCCCACGGATACCAGAAGCGAGCAGCGCTGGCCCGGGCGCTTCTGCACCGGCCCCGGGTTCTCCTGCTTGACGAGGCGGAATCAGGGCTGGATGAGCCTGCGCGTAAGATCCTTGATGGCGTGATCGCCGAGCATCGCGCCGCCGGACACGCGGTGGTGATGACGACCCACTTGGTCGAGAAAGGGATCGCTTCTTCGGACCGCGTGCTCGTGCTCGCGGGCGGGCGATTCGCCCTGGACGCGCCGTCCTCCACAGTGACGCTTGCCGACGTTACGGGTTTTTACATCGACCCGGTGGACGCCTGATGTGCGCTGCACTCGCGACGATCTGGGCCCTGGCGCGCAAGGATCTGCTGCTGGAGATGCGGTCCCGGGAGATCGTGCTCGCCATCGTGGTGTTTGCGCTCCTCGTCATCACCATCTTCACGTTCGCCATCGATCTCACGCCGTCTCGCTCAAGGGATGTCGGCCCGGGCGTTCTGTGGGCGGCGGTGGCGTTTGCCGGGGTGCTTGGCATTAATCGCTCATTCGCCATGGAGGCGGAAGGCAACACCCTGGACGGGTTGATGCTGACGCCGGTAAGCCGGGAGCTGATCTTCTTTGGCAAGTCTCTCGGCAACTTCATTTTCATCGCCGTCGCGCAGGTAGTGATCTTCCCGGTGTTCGAGGCGTTGTTTAACATCAGCGTGTTGCGGATCGAGACGTTCGTGATTGCGCTGCTTGCGAGCATCGGCTTTGCCGCCGTGGGGACGGCGTTTGCAGCGGTGTCTGTCAGGGTCCGATCACGCGAGATCATGCTGCCCCTGTTGTTCTTGCCGACGGTCATTCCGTTGATAATGGCCGCCGTAGAGTCAACGTCGGTTGTGGTCAACGGCGGGAGCTGGTCAGGCTTCAGCGCATGGTTGCAACTGGCGATCGCGTTTGACGTGATCTTTGTCATCGCCTCAGCCGTGCTTTTCCAGTTCGTGCTGGAGGATTGATCTCCATGAAGTGACCCGGAGGGTTCAAGTTGCCGGCGGGGCAAATCTTCACGGGAATTCGATAGCGCGAAACCGCGCTTGTGATAGACTGCACACAGTCTCAGCCAGTGCACGGCGGAGCAAAATCAAGCGATGGTTGCCGTTCCTAAAATACGTTTGATCTGGCTAGGGCTCACCGCAGCCCTTATGGCCCTGACGCTCTGGATGATTTTTCTCTGGGTGCCGACCGAGGTTAACCAGGGCAATATCCAGAGAACCCTGTACTTTCACGTCCCCGTAGCGTGGACCGCGATGGTCGCTATCGTGCTTGTCGCGTTCGCAAGCGTGGCCTATTTGAAGACGCGCGACGAGAAATGGGACCGCCTGGCGGTAGCCGGTGCAGAGACGGGCGTGATCTTTGCGGGGTTGATGCTCATCACCGGAATGGTGTGGGCGAAGCCTGTCTGGGGTGTCTGGTGGACCGGCGAGGCAAAGCTGACCACGACCCTGATCCTGTTCTTCATCTACGTCGCATACCTGATGTTCCGGGCCTATTTTCCGCCCGGCGAGCAGCGGCGCAGGCTGGCAGCGATCATCGGGGTGATGGGAGCGATCGACACGCCGATCATCTATATCGGGGCGCAGCTCTGGGAACGCGCCCACCCGTCGGCGGTGGTCGGACCGCTCTCGGAATCTGACAGCAGCGTCGACGGGCCGATCGGGCTCACGCTCCTGGTTGCGGTGGTGACCTTCTCCGTGCTGTTCGCTTTCATAGCCAGCGAGAGGTACCGGTTGCGCAAACAGGAGGATGAGGTGATGGAACTCAGGCGTGCGATATCGCTTCAGCCATCCCGATTGATCTCGTCATCAATCAGTACAGCGGGCGCCCCGGCCGGAGGCGCTTAACTCAATGCACAAACTCATCGTCACGCTTCTAATCGCACTAACGGCTCTCGCCGTTCCGACCGTTGCGATGGCGCAGTCCGGAGTTACGGTTAACGTAGCGACGGACGGCAACGTCAGCGGGGTGATTACGCTCATACAGGTGGACCAGGACACGAACCTGGTTGGATTTGTCCTGGCGACACGGGACGGCGAATTCGTGGAGGTCTCGGTCGATCACGCCACGAGCTTTGGCCTTGAGAATGCCGCCGGAGACCGCTGGGTGTCAGAGTTGGGCGGAGACCCGACCGAGGCCCTTTTGCGTATTCGAGATCAGAGGGAACGGTTCTCACCCGTCACGGTGACTATCAAGGACGGCATCGCCAGCGCAGTGGTCGACCGTGAGCAGGGTGATCTTGAACAGAATCTCGGGTTCCTGTTCGCCATATACCTGGTGACGTGGGCGGGGTTCTTTTTCTACATATTTATCGTGTCTCGCCGACAAAACGACCTCGCCCGGGATATCCGGGCGCTCAAGGTTCAGGTTCTCGGTGTAAGCGCGTCCGAAGCAAGCCCGGTGGGATAGAAGGTCCGGAATGAACCAGTACAACGATCCGATCTCAGACGGACCCGAGGAGAACCGGCCGCTGGAAGAATCAGCGGTGGCGACGACGCTTTTCACGCCAGGCGTGAAAATAGCGATCGCCCTTGTTTTGTTCGTGGGAGCGATCGGGTACTTCGTATTCACCACGTTTGACAGCGCCACCGTTTACTACATGTCGGTATCTGAAATCGAGGCCAGCGGCCCGACGGAGCCCGGCAAGTTCATCCGCCTCACCGGGACGTTGGTCGAGGAGTCGTTCGTCCGGCAACCCAACGGCCTTGACGCCACTTTCGAAATCCAGGACCAGTCCGGTGACGTTCTAAGCGTCAACTACAGCGGCGAGGTTGGACAGGTGTTTTTCAATCCGCACTCGACGATCGACCTGGAGGGCCGGTACACGGAAGAGGGGATTTTTGTG
>JADFQR010000169.1 GCA_022561735.1 Chloroflexota bacterium
TCCACCCGCCGCGCGGCAAGAACATGCTGTTCGTGAAGCTCACCACGGATAACGGCATCGTCGGCTGGGGCGAGTCTTATACGCAGACCGACCGCGACACGGCGGCGATCGCCCACATCGAGCAGCTTGGCCGCTACCTGGAGGGCCGTGATCCCTTCAACATCCGGCACTGGATGAACGTCGCATACGAGGACTTTGCGACGAAGCGCGGCGGCATGGACCTGTGGTGCGCGCTCAGCGGTATCGAGATCGCAATGTGGGACATCGTCGGAAAAGCGGTCGGGCAGCCCGTATACAACCTGCTGGGCGGACCGGTCAGGCCGGCGATCCGGCTGTACGCCAACGCATGGTCCGGCAACGCAGAGTCGCTGGAGGATTGGGCTACGGCTGCGAAGGAGACGGTGAATAAGGGGTTCACAGCGCTCAAGTTCGACCCGCTTCCGGGTCCGTGGCGGGCGTACCCGAACTACGAGGAACTTGAGGAGGCCGCCGCCGTGGTGGGCGCCGTTCGTGATTCGGTCGGCGGCAAGGTGGAGCTTCTTATCGAGATACACAGGCGGCTTGCGCCGATGAACTCGATACGGTTCGCCCACATGATCGAGCGCTACCGGCCGTACTGGTTCGAGGAGCCGAACCCGTCCGAGCACATCCCTGCGCTACGCGAGGTCCGGGACGCCACCGACATCCCGATCGTGACAGGGGAAGCTCTTTACACGCGTGAGGAGTTCCGCGAGGTGATCGATCAGCGCGCGGTTGACATCCTCAACCCGGACATCTGCATCTGCGGCGGCATCCTTGAGCTGGTGCAGATCGCAGACATGGCGGCGCCGCACTACATCGCCGTCTCGCCGCACGGCAACAACAGCACGGCGGTGGGGCTGGCCGCGGCATTGCAGGCATCGGCGGTAATGCCTAACTTCCTGATATACGAATACTTCGTGCACAACCAGGAAATATGCGACGACATCTCGGTAAAGCCGCTGGTGCCTTCAGGGAGCTACATGGAGCTGCCGACCGAGCCGGGCATCGGTATCGAGCTGGACGAGAGCAAGTTCGCCAAGTACTCCGGTAACCAGTACCCGAAGCGCAACCTCCGGACGCTGGAAGACGAGCGGAAGTGGCACTAGGTCAGAGTGGCACCAGGTTAGAAAGGACAAGGACATGATGGATTCGGGATTCCCACTACAACTGAGAATCGACTACCCCGAAGAGGCGAACCGCCTGACGACGTTGTTCAGGATGTTCATGGCGATACCGATCCTTATCGTGGCCAGCCTGATCACGTCCAGCGGGGCCGGGTTACAGATCATGGCGCCACTGGTAATGATCGTGTTCCGGCAGAAGTACCCCAGGTGGCTGTTCGATTGGAACCTGGCGTTGACACGCTTCAACACCCGCGTGGGCACCTACCTCTTTTTGTTGCGACACGAATATCCCTCGACCGATGAGGAACAGGCGGTCCATCTCGACTTCGCCTACCCGGACGTACAGGGTGATCTCAACCGCTGGCTGCCGCTCGTGAAATGGCTGCTGGCGATCCCTCACTACATACTGCTGGCGTTCTTGCTAATCGGTGTCGCGATCGCCGCCGTCATCGCCTGGTTCGCAATTCTGATTACCGGCAAGATGCCGCGGGGACTTTTCGACTACATCGTCGGCGTCATGCGTTACGCCACCCGGATTCAGCTGTATGCGTTCATGCTGACGACCGACGTGTACCCGCGCTTCTCGATCAACGAATAACAAGCGGCACGTAGGGGCGGGGCTCGCTCCGCCCCTACAGCTGCAGTGGGTGAAGGGTTCTTTCCCCGCGCCCCGAGGCTCTCGTTACACCGCGTCCTGAGGCTCTCGAAGGACCGGCAAGGCCGGGGTCAGGTTGTCGTCGTGTTCGATTCGTTTCCATTGACGTGGTAAGGGTCGATCGGCATAGACCCCAAGGGCGGGTAGTTAGCCGCCCCTACGGACGCCTTGGATGGAGGATGGAGGCCCTCGCCCTACCCCGGCGTCAGCTCCTGCGTCGTCTCCGCCCGCGCCTTGATCTCGTCCCAGTCCCATAATTGCGGAATGTAGTCGATCTCGCCCCAGATCGGCGCCTGGTCGGCGAAGTGCGGGCTGCCCGGGTGGCCGGATGCGCCGAGCGGTGAGACCCACTTCGAGTTCTTCCAGTCAGACGGGTCGTGGATGTAGCGGTTCACCGATAGCCCGGTGATGATGTACTTGTTGCCCTGCGAGAAGCTGCCCGCCTGCGGCGTGTCGATGCCGCCGCCCATCGGTATCTCCGGCGGGTCCAGCATGCCGTCCGTCTCCGGGAACACCGCCGAGAGCGGATGCGCCGGTTTCGTGTGGTGGACCTTGCCCCATACCCAGCCCGACATATCCGCGCCCAGACGCTCGGTTAGCTCGTCGACCGCGCCCGAGAGCGCATCCGACAACACGGCGTCCCACGTTCGTCCATCAGGCAGGAACTCGTCATCATCGGCCTTCAAGCTCTCCCAGACGTGAGACACCAGCTCGCCCCAGTGAGTCGGGCCACCGCGTCCGGAACCGGCGAGGACCTCATCTACCATCGGGCCGAACAGGTGCGTGGCGACCTCCCATGAGATCTGCGACATCACCTCTGCGGCGATCGTCGGTTCCACGTCATCACGTCCCATCTCTCCGTCCCACCCGGCCAGCAGCGCCTGCGCCTCACGTGCAGCAGAATCGTCAAACTCAAGCGACGCCACCCGTTCCGCGACCCATCTCGCGGGGATCGAGATGCGGTCTCCGTGGATGGCTCCCATAGACTCAACGTTCATCTCGCCCTTCGGCACGGCCTTGATTCGGTCCGTGATGCGCCGGGCGCGCCATTCGTTATTGAAGAAGTGGTTGATGTGATACGGGTACTCGTCCGTGGTCACCTTCTGGTTGCAGGTGACGGCGTACCCAACCTCCGGGTTACGGATGTGCGGCAGTTCTTCCCACGGAATCTCCCGCTCCCACTCGTAGTCACCGGACGCGCCGTCAACAGGCGCCCATGTGTTTGCGACATCGCGCAGGGGGATGCGGCCGCGCAGCCGGTACCCGAAGTTGCCCTTCGTGTCGCAGTACATGTAGTTGTTGACCGGCTCGGTCCACTCCTTGACCGCCTGCTCAAGCTCGTCCGCGTCACGCGCTCGCAGGATGTCCAGGACGGAATCCATCCATTTGGTCGGGCCGTTCGTTCCCGGGTGGCTGAACGCCAGTCCGATGCCGGTCCTGGGGTCCCCGGCGACGATACGGCCGTGACGCGTGATCACGACCTCGATGGTGAGTTCCTCGTGGCCTCGACAGTTCAGGACCTCGGTGCGCACGTCCGCCGGGTACCAGCCGCCGCGGTACTCGTACTCAAGCCCCCCGGCAGCCTCGCGGAATCGCTCGATGAACAGGTCCTGGTAGTCGGCGTTGCCGTGAGTCATGCCAAAACCCACGTGCTCCGTGTGGCTGAAGTGCGGCGCCCCGGGCACCCCGGGAACGGAGTAGCCGGATACGGACCAGCCGGGGCAGGTCATGTGGATCTGGTAGTACACGCTGGGCGTGTCCAGCCCGCGGTGCGAGTCTCCCGCGACGAGCGGCTTGCCGGACTCGGTCCACTTTCCACTGACGACCCAGGCGTTGCTCCCGGCGTCGATCTCGCCGATCTGGTTGAGTTGCTGCCAGGCCTCTGCGAGCTCCTCGTACGGGTCGTAGCGCGCGCCGTCGTGGACGACGCCGGGAGGTGTGGTGACGAGGTGGCCAACGGGGTAGCCCCGGAACAGCCGGGCGGCGCGCTCCGGGCCGAGCGCGTTGGTGATCCGGGCGCGCCACAGCTTCATATCGAAGGTGCCCATGAGCATGTTCCGCACCTTGTAGACGGCGAACGAGTGCCAGGGCTCCCAGCGGTCGGGTGTGTCGCCAAGAAGTTTGTACTCGATCGGCAGCGTTTTCGTGGTGTCGATGAACGCGTTGATGCCGTCGGTCAACGCCTGGACCATCGCCTGCGCGTCCGGTCGCGCCGCCGCCAGGTCCGCCCTGGCCGCCCGTTCCAGGCTTAGCCGTCGCATCAGCCGGTCTTCTTTTAACGCGGCTGGTC
>JADFQR010000170.1 GCA_022561735.1 Chloroflexota bacterium
GTCCTGGGCATCCTGCGCCATGGGAATCACCGTCCCGCACGTGGACACGGCGCAGGATGCCCGGGACGTGGTTCAGGCGGCCAAGTACGCGCCGATCGGCAACCGGGGCATGTACGGACCGCGGCAGGCGTTTGGCGTCACAGATTTCGTCAAGAAGGCGAACGACCAGACGATGGTAGTCGTGTTAATCGAGGACATCCTGGCCGTCAACAACCTGGACGAGATCCTTGAGGTTGACCATATCGACGTGTATCACGTCGCGCCGAGCGACCTGGCGCAATCGATGGGCCACATTGGAGACGACGAGCACCCGGACGTACAGCGCACAATCGATGAGTCGATCGAGAAGATCATCGCCGCCGGGAAGGTCGCGGGCACGACGGTGGGCGCACACAACGTCGGCAAGTTCCGGGAACAGGGCGTGAAGTTCTTCTACACCAGCTTGAACGGCTGGATCATGTCCGGCGGCAAGGAGTTCATGGACGCTCTGGGCGCCCGGGACCGCGCTTAGAACGGGTCCGGGCCTGTCCCCATCGCGTGTAGCTCGTCCCGCGTGTAACTGCCAAGCGACCGGAAGTTGAACTCGGTGTAGCGCTTGATCCAGCCGAGCACGATCTGCTCTGATTCCCGGTAGCGCGCCCGGGTCTCATCGTCAGCCGTATCGCCGAGCCGCTCGATGATGTCTGCCCCTTCCGAGCGCACCAGTTCCTTTATCAGGACGAGGCTGTGTGTCCGTTCCGTGTCCTCGCACCTGGCGGTGTGTACGACGCGCTGGGCCGTCTGCGCTATGGAGATACGGGCCGTCGCCAGGTCTTCCATCAAAGCCGGGTGTATCCCCGGCCGGCCGGCCAGGGAATCGATTCCCTTCGCCCCGCGACCGTTGAGCCAGCCCTCCACGTACTCGACGACGGTCCGTATGTTGCGCCGGGTTCCCTCCTGCGTGACAGGTCCATCGGGCGTCTCGATCTTCACCGGGAAGTTTTCCGGGTTCTTCATCTCATCGGTCGGTTGCCATCCGGTCGCGTGAAGCTCCTTGAACGGGCCGGCCGCCGTCTTCTGGTGATAGATGTGCGCCGTCCAGCCGCGCAGAAAGCCGTTCTCCGCCTCCCAGACCTTGTCGGCGCGGATCGCCTTCGCCGCTTCCTCGTTCACCTTCTCATCCCGGCTCGGAAGCGCCGTCGCCATGCCGCCGATCGGGACTGCGCCGTGCTTCAAGCAGACCGCCACGAGCCGGCGAAAGATGTTCGAGATAAATGTGGTGGTCTTGACGTCTACGCCAAACCGGTCCGGCCAGAGGGAATCCGGGTCGTTCATCACGAACTCAAGCAGGCTGGCTTTCAGGTCCCAGCGCGCGGCGTTCAAGCCTGCCGCGTACGGTCCCAGCTCGTACAACATCTCTTCCATCTGCCACACGGCGGGAAGGGATTCCACGAGGATGATCGCCCTTATTTCCGCATCCGAGAGATACGGGACCAGTTCCCGGGAGGCGTCAAATACGTCCCGGTACAGCCGGATTTCGGCCACGGATTCCGTCTTAGGCAGGTAAAAGTAGATGCCCTTGCTCTGCTCGACATGAACGCGTCCTGCGTGAAACAGCGTGGCGGCCGTGCCCAGCAGCGTGGCTGATACGGGCGCGCCGTCGATCATGAAGTCGTGTTCGTCCAGATGCAGGCCGCGCTCGCGGTGCATGAAAAACGGGATCGCGCCGCCCCACATTTTGTAGTGCCGGTTACGTTCCTCATCGTGGTACTCAAGCGTCCCGAGGAGAGCGTCACGCCGATTGATAGCGGACTGGACGGTGTCCGCTAAGGCGTGACCCGCGGAGTCCTCGTCATCGTCAAGATCGCCCACCGCCTGGGTGCCGTCCTGCATCGGGTTAAGCGCGTTGATGAACATGGACGTCATCGCTGCCGGACCGGATATCTCTATGCCCGGCAGGGTCAGCTCTTCGGGGAGCCGTGGGACCTGCCAGTCGGTTGTCGTTGCCGGGCTCGGCGGGAGGTGTCCGGGTTGCCTGTTTTCGCGGGTCGCGGCGATGGAAACAGCGAGGCGCTCTTCGCGTAGCGCGTGTATGCGATCGTTAAACCGGTCGTGAAGCGAGACAACGTACTCCAGGAACTCCGGCGTGAAGATTTCACCGGACCCCGGCACGTCCGGATAACTGACTCGGTCGCTGGCCGTCATGGTAAACGATCCTTCTATTTCAGGCTATTTCGGGCTATCCCGGGGAACCGCTGCACCGTGGGACCGGGCGCGGAATCCTCGAAACGCGGCTTATGGCCGGAATTGAGCTCCGGCCCTTAATTACCAGTTAGTCGTTCGGCCCGGAATACTAGCCCGAACGATCCCCGGCGGCCAACGCCGAGCCGGAACGGTAACGGGCCTCATCTCGTGCGATACTCCGCGTCGCTGCGCTCCACCCCCTTGCTCGCCAACCTGCGAGCCCAAGCACACGCCCAAGTACATGGAGGTATGTTGTCGTGACTTCGAGCGGCCCCGCAATCAAGGGGATGTTGACCCGTGACGCCCTCGTCCGGTTAGTCCAGCGGGGCGAGATCGACACCGTAATGGTGGGCATGACCGATCTCTACGGCCGTTTCATGGGCAAACGGTTTGACGCCGAATTTTTTGTTGACGAGACGATAGCCCACGGCACAAGCAGTTGCGATTACCTGCTGACGGTCGACATGGAGATGGAGCCGATATCCGGGTACCGGTTCGCCAACTGGTCAAAGGGCTATGGCGACATCCATCTGGCTCCTGACTTGGAGACGTTACGCATCGCCTCGTGGCTGGACAAAACGGCTATGGTCCAGTGTGACGTCCACTTGAACGAGCCGGACAGCCATGAGCTTGTGCCGGTCGCTCCAAGATCGATGCTCCGGCGGCAGTTGGACCGTGCCGCGGGCATCGGATTTCAACCGTTCGCCGGGTCGGAGCTTGAGTATTACGTGTTCGCCGACTCGTTCGCGGACGGCGCACGTTCTAACTACACCGGCCTCAAGCGCGCCGGCTGGTTTAACGAGGATTACAACCTCCTGCAGGGGACGCGCTGCGAGGCGTTAAACGGGGCCGTGCGGCGACACTTGCGGGACTCCGGAGTCCCGGTCGAGACCTCGAAAGGGGAGGCCGGGGTCGGCCAGCACGAGTTGAACATCCGATACTCGGAACTCCTCACGATGGCCGACCGGCACTCTGTATACAAGCAGTGCGTCAAGGAGGTCGCGGACGGGTTGGGCATCAGCGTGACGTTCATGGCGAAGTTCGCTGACGGACATAACGGATCAAGCTGCCACATCCACCTGAGCCTGCGCAGGGACGGAGAGCCGGTGTTCGCCGACGGAGACGGTCAATCAGACATCTTCCGCTGGTTCCTGGGCGGCTGGATAGCCCACGCACCTGAGTTCATGGCCTTCTACGCGCCGAACGTGAACTCGTACAAGCGATACCAGAGCGGCTCATGGGCCCCAACGAGCCTGGCCTGGGGATTCGATAACCGCTCAGCCGGGTTCCGTGTGGTTGGAACCGGCGATTCGCTCCGGATCGAGTGCCGGCTGCCGGGGGCGGACTGCAACCCTTACCTGGCCTACACGGCGGCGCTCGCATCGGGTCTCGACGGAATCGAAAACAAGATCGAGCCACCGGCAGCCCTGGACGGAAACGCCTACACCCAGCCCGGCATGTCCGGCCTGCCGACGACGTTACGGGAAGCAAATGACGCTTTCCAGGCGAGCGAGTTCGTAAAACAGTCCCTCGGCGACGATGTCGTTCAACACTACGCCCACTTCTTCGAGGTGGAGCAGCTGGCGTTCGACGGCGCGGTCACGGACTGGGAGCGGCGGCGTTACTTCGAACGGGTCTGAAGTTCAGGACTCTTCCAGTTGCATCGGACAGTCGGCGATAATCGGTGGCCAATAATTGCTGTTGGGCCGACGCAATAATGCGTTTCGATGCCCGCCATCCCCTGGTTTTAAGTCCCGGAGTCAGCAACAAAAATGATCAACCGCGTGTCCACGCGTTTCCGCCCGGCGCCAGTTCGATCCGTAATTCCGGTCATGGTGATGGCGC
>JADFQR010000171.1 GCA_022561735.1 Chloroflexota bacterium
TACGCCATCGACGCAAAGGTCGTCGTCCGGCCAACCCCGCTGACCCACCTGAGGCTGCCATCGCTCATCTTCGCCGCTGATCGTTCAGGCCCGTCGATCTCGAGATCCACCAGTTGCCCGGACAGCCTGCCCGGCGGCGGTTGGGGAGACCAGGGCTTGCCGTTTCGGGACACCCCCCCGCCGCGGACCGATGTCAGCGTCTCCCTCATCGTGGGCACCGTAATCGCGCCAAGCACCGGGCCGGTGCGGTCCATCAGCGCCACGTTGACCCCCCATTGACCCAGCCCGGCGGCATACGGCGCGGTGCCACATAACGGGTCAACAAACCAGTGGAAATCAGAATTCTGTGTGCCGGACACACTTTCCTCGGACACGATTTTGTCCGCCACGTCATACTCGCTGAGCGCTTCCGCTACTGCCCGGTCCGCGGCGATGTCTGCATCCGTCACCAGGCTGCCATCCGATTTGAAATTCCGCTCCAGGGGAGAATCGCCGGAGTCGCGGAAGCGCGCCAGCAACACCTCGGCCGCCGCGCCGCACGCCGTTACGGCGGCAAGGAGAGCGTCGCTGCGGTTGAACTCTGTCAACGCGTGCGGGCTGCCCCGGCGTTGAGCAACTCACGTCCGATTTTCATCATGCTTTCGGTGTTGTCCGCCATGTATCCGGTCAGCATCTCGGTCGCTGCTTTCGTTTCTCCGGCGTCGATCATCGCACGCCCTTTAGCAGCCATATCGTACGCCGATCCAAATAAAGCCTTCTGCAGGTCCCACCAGCCCTCGTGGACCTCCTTCATCCTCGTGTACCCCCCGGCGAGTGCTTCCTGCGCCAGGTCATGAAACATCCACCACGGGCTTTCGGGGGACGAGCCGCTCCCGCCGACCGAAAGCGCCTCCGGCAGGTCGCCCTCGATAAACACCGGGAAGAACAATGTCATGCACGGCGCGTACATTCCGCACCAGTAAACGGGCAGTCGAGACCCGTCCGCGCACAGGTCAGCCACCAGGCTCGCGGCGGTGGCCCCGCCTTCGTGCTGCGGATGTGTGCAGATGCCGCGAAGATCGCCTGGAACCGGCTCAAACACGCCGGGGTCGTCCTCGGGTGTTCCGTGGTCGGACAGCGTGAGCATCAACGTGCCGAAGTCGATTCCACCGGCATGACGGGCGAGTATCGATGACGATCTGGAATGCCGGCGCGCGCCAGACTTCGCATCGGCTGTCGCCGAGTAAGCAGCGGTCCAGTCGAAGGACCTCCCGTTGCCCGGCTCATACAGGCCGTAACGGGCCGCCTGCGCTTCCGCCCCGGGTGAAAGCTGGGCCTCACCGTCCATCCCGCTGACGTTGCTGATGCTGTGGACGCCGGAAACCGGAGCGACAGCCCATTCGTGTCCCACCGTCTCAACTACAAACGCCTCACCCGGGTCTGCGACGAGATAGATGTTGTCGTACGTCCCCACGGCGGCGGCGCCGGCAAACTTGCCCTGCCCGTACTTCTCTACCAGCCCGGTGATCTCGTTAACGGCCTCTCGGGCGGTCGCCCCGCGCTCAAGCGCCAGTCGCACGATTTCCATACCGATCAACTTCGGCTCGTCGGCTTCCGGAAGAAGCGACGGAAGCGCCTCGTTGCCGATCACCACCTGGTGCTCGTTGAACCCGTGCTCGTAACCCCAGCACCAGTACGGTCTTGAACCGACATGCCGGTACGCCGGGGACGGGCCATCGATCTTTACAAACTGCGTGCCGGGGTCAGCGGACGGCGTTGCAGGGTGGAGTTCAAGAGGCTGGGCCTCGTGGGCCGGGCGGTCACTGTTCTTCGCGAACAGGGTCGCTCCGCTCTTTGACGCCGCCCCGGTGGCAACCATCGTGTCGCAACCCGTGTACATGTCCGGGCCGTGACTGGCATCGGAAACAGGGCTGGGCGCGTTCTGGCGTGGGCTCATCAAGACCTCTGGGGCGTTCAGGCCGGGGACCTCTTTGTTCGAGAACGCGGCAATGTTACACAACCACTTCACATCGACGGCACGGAGACAACGTAGTATTCGGGGCACGAACCGGACCGGACCTGCATGTCGTTCCGGCCGCTGCCGTCCCCGGAGGTGAAATCATGTTGTCAACGACGCCATACGGCATCAAAGTCAAAACGAGTCTCGACTTTGGCCCGGCGACAGAAGCCATTATCGACGCGCTGTCAGTTGAAGGTTTCGGAATCCTGACCCGTATCGACGTAACGGAGACACTGAAGACGAAGCTCGACGTCGAGATTCGACCATACGTCATCCTGGGCGCCTGCAATCCGTCACTGGCACACCGCGGGTTGCAGATCGAGCCGGATCTGGGGCTGCTGCTGCCGTGTAACGTGATCGTGTACGAAGAGGCCGGAGGGGCCGTGGTAGCCGCCATGGAACCCGCACTCATGGCAACAATCACCGGGAATCCCGGGATGAACGAGATCGCTGAAGAGGCTCGCACCCACATCGTCAACGCCCTTGAATCGCTTGCCGCCGCGAGCGACTGACCGCCGTCCCGTTCCCGTCGTCATCACTTCTTAACCTTTTCTGCATCGCACACCGTCCCCCCCCGGAGAGATACCAGAGAAAGACCCGGTGACCCCGGCAGCAGGGTCGTTAATCGGACCGTGGACGACGATCTTTTTCCGTAGCGCGAACGGCATCGCTGATCGCCGGAAATCGGACGGCGCGGCCCACGGGATTGGCCGGTCGCCCCGGCGGTGAGCGCATGGCGGCTGGCGCTTTCGGCGACCGGCGCCAACCGGACCACACCATCGGTAAAAAGAAACCGCTAGAGCGGAACGGGCGGGATTCAAATGGCTGACCTGTGGACAGCTCGGGCCGGTGGACGGTGATTGCCGCATCCCTGATCTATTGCTGGACCACTCGTGCGCGCGCTCCCTGTGTTGCAACAATGGGAATAAGCGCCACCAACACGCAACCCGGGCCTGCCACAACCTGGCGACGGCTGGCACTCCCGTGACCATCATTTAACGCGGAGTGACAGCAACGGCCATGTCCACCCAGCCGTCAACCGGACAAGACGCCCCCGACGCCGAGAAGTTTGGCGTTTACACAATCGTGGAACCCGTGGCCGAAACTCCGATGACGTCCGTCTACAGGGCCATCGATTCCACTGACGGCCGCACGGTCGCCCTTCGCGTAACTAACGCAGGGTTGCTCGCAGACCCCGCCCGCTTGCGCGGCTTGCTTGAGGCCGCAAACCAGATCGCGTCGGTCAAACACCCGAACGTCCTCAGCGTGTTCGACATCGGTGGAGAAGACGGCCGTTTCTATGTAGCGATGGAACTCCTGCCGCAAAGCCTGGACATCAACCTGGAGTTCAGCGGACAGATGTCGATAGCGCAGGCCGCGCGGTTATCGGCTGAAATAGCGAGGGGCGTCGCAGCGGCGCATGACAAGGGGCTCATCCACGGCGGCCTCTCGCCCCACAACGTACTCGTCGGAACCGATGGCGTGGCGAAAGTGGCCGACTTCGGCCCCGCCGCGCTATCGAGACCCGCTGGCCGTCTCCCGTATTTCTCCCCCGAGCAGGCCACCGGAGGGCCGCCGGGAAGGTCCAGTGACATCTACTCCCTTGGAGCGCTCCTGTATCACATGCTCGCCGGGCGTCCACCGTTCGAAATTTCCGACCCTCGTGAACTATTGTCAGCCCACGCTGCGACCGAACCAGAACCGATACGCTCCATCCGGGCGGACCTGAAGGTGAAGTTCGCAGGGCTCGTCATGTCCTGCCTGGAGAAAAGCCCCGGGCGCCGGCCTGCATCGATGCCTGAGCTGGCGGAAAAGCTGGAAGAGATCGCAGGCAAGGCTGACGGCAGCGCGACCCGCAAGGCGATCGCGTCCGGGGAGAGCGCGCCGGTTGTGCGGCGGAAGGCCGTTGTCACCGATTCAGCGGGGCCGGACGGCCCCCCACCCGATCCAACCACCGCTCCTAATCCCGGCACGTGGGTGGTCGCCGGTGAAGTGAGCGAGCCTCGTGCTGAGGGCGCTTCGGTCATGCTGCCGGGCGGCCAGGTGTTGATATTCGGTGGA
>JADFQR010000172.1 GCA_022561735.1 Chloroflexota bacterium
AAGCCAGACGTGTGGCGCGTGGGTGATATCCCGCTGCAGGGTGACACTCCTTGCACCGGGGAATTAACGGTCGATAACTCGATCGTCCTGGACCCGTTGCGCAATTTTGCAAAACCGCAGTTCCTCCGTGTCCAGGAGATTGGCCTCACGTCTGATGAAGTGAAGGCGTCTTACGGAATTACCGACAACTCGCCGTACGCGACCGTTCGGTACGAGATCGAGCTGCAGCCGGGCCTGCGCCAGGCGAACCAGGTCTCCATCACGCTCGGCGACCTGACGGAGGACGGGAGCGGCATGTACGCTCTCGCCAATGAGCAGTCAGACGTCATCGTGATCGATGCCGAGTGGGGCGCCGCTGTACTGGAGTTCTTCGATCTTCCTGCGTCCATCACGGCGGGCGAACAGCCGGACGACGAAGAAGACTCGCCCGCCGGGTAGAACGCTCCGTTGAGCCTTCTGTGCGCCGGATGACGTTTCCTGGTGAGCGTCTTTCCGGGTTTCGGCAAACCCGGGCAAGAGATCGGGATCGTGCGGGCCGTTTTATCGCGTTGCCGCGCCGGGTCGCTTATCTTGAGTGGTCCGCGGCGCACCGACCCGAGGCCCGATCTGCCTTTTCGCCCCGGTTACCCCGGGCAAAGCCGGGGCTGAACAGGCGTCGATGACACGGTGTTAAGACAAAGGTTTACGCAATGAATGCCGAGATCCTGGCCATAGGCCATGAGTTGCTCATGGGCGAGATCGTTGACACCAACTCGTCCTACATCGCACAGCAACTTGCGGGAACCGGCATCACGGTACGGTGGATGTCGCACGTCGGAGACGATATCGACCACCTGTCAGAGGCTGTCAGGCGCGGGATGGAGCGCTCAGATATCTTGATCTCAACCGGCGGACTGGGGCCGACCTCCGACGACCTGACCCGCGAGGCCGTGGCGCGCGCTGTAGGTGAGGAGATGACCGTTGACCCGGGCACCCTGGCCTGGCTCAAGGGCGTGTTCGCACGGCGGGGCATGGAGATGCCGCCCACCAATATCAAGCAGGCAACGCTGATCCCATCCGCCACCACGATCCCGAATCCGAACGGCACGGCGCCGGGCTGGTGGGTGGAGAAAAACGGCCGGCACGTCGTACTTCTGCCCGGCCCGCCGCGCGAGATCAGGCAGATCTGGGAACAGACGGTGGGACCGCGGCTTGCCGGGATGTCTGGCGCGGGCGTGATCGTAACGCGCACGCTGAAGACCTACGGGATGTCCGAGGGCGCTATGGACGAGATCCTGTCCGGCCTGTTCGGCCGGGAGAACCCGTACCTCGGCATCTACGCCCACGCAGACGGCATTCACCTGAGGATGATCGGGCGCGGCCCGGATGAATCAGCGGCTGAGAAGGTGATCGAGCCGATAGAGGCGGAGATTCGCCGGCTGATCGGCGACAGGATCTGGGGCACGGATGACGATACCCCGGCGCGGCGCGCGGGGGCGGCGCTGATCGCACGGAATCAGACCCTTGCGGTGGTGGAGGGCGCCAGCGCGGGATCGCTCGCCTCCCTGTTGCACGCCCTGCCCGAGCGTGAGTCGTTCTTCCGGGGCGCGCTGGTTCCCGGCTCCGGCCCGCTCCACGCCGGGCATGAGCCGGCCACGGTGGACCCACAGGGCGCCATCGTGCTGGCGAAACTGGCGCGCGAGAGCCTGTCCGCAGACGTTGGCCTATCGGTTACTCCGGTGACTGCCGAGAACGGGGACACGCCGGCCGGAAACGTGTTCATCGGCATGGTGTCAGACGCCGGGTCACACGTGGCGGCGAGCCAGTTCCCGCGGCGCAACGTTGAGTGGGTAATGCAACGTTCCGCCACGATGGCCATCGTCGAGTTGTTATCGGCCCTGTCCTCTAACCGAATCTAGACGGCCGTATCCCTGGACAACCGTATTCAAGGACCGGCGCGTTCAAACTACTTCACCCTGCATTTGCGCGGTTTCTCTGATTCAGGGCTATCATGCCGCCAACTGGACCGACGGCGAAGGGCCATCGACATCGCTGGCCGGCAAACACGCCGCCGGCCGGAACGGAGATCACGCATGGCCCAGGCTGAAACCCGCGAGAAGAAGTACGGAAGCGTCGCGGACGCCACGATCTCGATCGACCAGGGCGCCGACCTGTTCGTGGAATCGATGCTCGCCAACGATGTCGACTACCTGTTCATCAACTCGGGCACGGACACGTTTCCGATACAGGAGAGCCTCGCCAAGTACATAGATCGCGGCCAGGAGGTGCCGGAGACCATTCTCTGCCTGGACGAGAAGATGGGGATGGCGGCCGCACACGGTTATTTCATGGTTTCAGGCCGTCCGCAGGTGCTGCTTGTTCATGTTGACGCAGGCACGCAAGCGGTGGGCGGCGCCGTCCACAACGCTCAGCGGGGCCGCGCTGGGATAGTGTTTTGCGCGGGCCGGGCGCCGTACACGTTTGAGGGCGAACTCCCCGGTGGCAAGAACATGAGCATCCACTGGATCCAGGAGCAGATCGACCAGGCGGGCGGCGTCCGGGGTTTCACAAAGTGGGATTACGAGGTGAGACGCCCGGAAAACCTCCAGCACATCATGCAACGGGCGTTCCAGATCGCGGCGACGGAACCGGCGGGGCTGGCCTACGTAACGCTGCCGCGCGAGGTGCTGATGGCGCCGATGGAGACGGCGACCATCCCGGCGGCGGCGCGTCACGCACGGCCCATCACCCCGCAGGCAGATCCAGAGGCGCTCGCAGAGGCGGCTTCAATCCTGGCATCCGCGAGCCGCCCCCTGATTATCACGGGACAGGCCGGCCGCCACACGGAGATCGTCGCTCACATGACGGAGCTAGCCGAGTTGATCGGCGCCCCGGTGATCACTGAGCCGGTCCGGCTCAGTTTCCCGAGCACGCACCCGCTGGCTGCGCCGCCGGCGTTCCAGGCCGACTACATCCGCAACGCCGATGCGATCCTGATCATCGACTCGGACGTGCCGTACATACCGGCCAACGTCCGTCCCGCCCCGGACGCAGCGATCGTGTGGATAGACCAGGACCCGGTCAAGGACTCGATCCCTCTCTGGACCTTCCCGGCCGACATCCTGATGGAGGCGGACTCTTCCAAGGCGATCCCGGCCCTGGTGTTCGAGATACGCGATCAGATGACCGCAGCCCAGTCACAGGCCGCTGAAGAACGCACTGCGAGCGCGGGAAGCGCACATAAGAAAGCGGTCGATGCGCGACGCGCGCACGCCGAGGGGTTGTCGACGGAATCGCCGATCGCCCCGGACTGGCTTTCCTATTGCATCGGCCGGGTTATGCAGGAGGACGACATCCTGGTAAACGAGACCGTCACGAATAGCGGAACGGTGATGGCGCACATCCCGCGGACGAAGCCCGGGACGTCGTTTGGAAGTGGCGGATCGAGCCTCGGATGGGCGCTTGGCGCTGCGTTTGGAGCGCGGCTGGCTGCACCCGACAGCACGGTGGTGTGCACGGTCGGCGACGGCGCGTTCGTTTACGGTTGCCCGACGTCGAGCCTCTGGGCGGCGCAGCGTTACAACGCTCCGTTCCTGACGGTGATCTACAACAACCAGATCCACAACGCGCCCAAGGCTGCGCTACTGGGCGGGTACCCGGAAGGCGTCGCTGAACGAACCGGCAACTTCATCGGCATGGAGATATTCCCGTCCCCGGACTACGCCAAGCTCGCTGAATCATGCGGCGCGTACGGTGAAATGGTGGAGGACCCGACGGAAGTAGAACCGGCTCTGCGGCGCGCTCTGGAGAAGGTAAACAACGGCCAACCAGCAGTCCTGGACGTGCGACTGGCGAGGCCGTAGGGCGACGATCCGGCAGGTACGGGCGGGCAGCGTCTGATCGTAATTCCCCATGAACCAGGCGCGCCCGCTGATGCCGGTCCCCCGAGAGCCTCAGGACGCTGTGCTGTGGAAGGAAGGGTGCGGGTGTATTGCGTAACGCCGGCTGCCGGATCACATTGCCCCCTCTCCCCACCGCGGGAGAGGG
>JADFQR010000173.1 GCA_022561735.1 Chloroflexota bacterium
TAAGGCTTTCGCGCTGCACCTCGTCCGCGGCGACGATCACTTTTCCAATCTCCCGGTACGGGATCTCGTTCTCCTGGCAGAACTTCACCATGGAAGCGCGACCCTCGACGCAGTACTGCGCTTTGAACGACCCGGGCCGGTAGTAGATGCCGGAGTGGATGACGCCGCTGTTGTGGCCGGTCTGTTGCTGGGCGATGTCGCCGCCCTTTTCCAGGACGGCGATCTTGAGGCCCGGGTGGCGTTGCAACAGCGTCAGCGCGGTCGAAAGACCGATGATTCCTGCGCCGACCACCGTAATGTCGTACTGGTTCTCTGCCAAAGCGGGGTTTCCAGGATTCGGGTTAAGCAAATCGAAAGAGCGGCCGAGGCAGGCTATCACGGGAAGCGGGGGCCGATGGCATTGTGTGCGGCTTGCCGACAGCTGCGCGCGCGGGGCCGAACCGCTATCGACCCCTGGTTTATTGCTCGATCTGAAAGCGTTTGACGGCCCTCCAAAAGCCACCGGGCGCGTTCGGACGAACCCATAACCGGCTACGAAGGTCTCATGGTTGGCGCTCTGGCCTGTTTCCCGCTGGTGCAGCTTCAACGTGCTTCACGTGCGTGTCCCGTTCTGCTACGTTTGCCCACGATGTCCCAATCTCCCGCACCCACGCGCGTCCAGCTCTTCGTGACCTGCCTCGTTGACCAGTTTCGTCCTGAAGTGGGCGAGAGCGTGGTTAACGTTCTCGAACGCCTCGGCGTCGAAGTCGATTTCCCGGAAGGGCAGACCTGCTGCGGACAGCCGGCTTTCAACAGCGGGTTTCAGGACGAGGCGCGGTCGGTAGCAAAGCACTTCCTGGACGTGTTCGACGCAACGGAAGGCCCGATTGTGGTCCCGTCCGGTTCCTGCGGTGCGATGGTCCGGAACTTCTACGCGGAGTTGTTCGAGGGCGAGCCGCCCGGGACCGACCCCGGGGATCTGGAGCGGGCGCGCCGGGTAGCGGAGCGCATATACGAGTTCACCGAGTTCCTGGTGGATGTGCTGGGACAGGACGATCCGAATACGGGCCTCGCGGCGCGACTACAGGGTACGGCGACTTACCACCGCTGCTGTCACCTTGAGCGGGAACTTGGGGTGGACCATCAGCCTGCCGATCTGCTGAAGCGGGTCCAGGGTCTCGAGATGCTGCCGATGGAGCGGGCGGAGGTGTGTTGCGGTTTTGGCGGCACGTTTGCGGTCAAGTTCTCGGACATCTCCACCGCCATGCTGGACGAAAAACTGGACAACGCCGCAGCCACCGGCGCGAAAACGATCGTGGCCGGTGATACCGGCTGCATCATGCACATGGAGGGCGGTCTGCGGCGACGCGGCTCGGCGCAGCAGATTCGCCACATCGCCGAGATCCTTGACGAAGCCACGAGGCAGGCGGAGGACATGCCCGTGGGCGGTGTGACTGCCGAGAAGTCCGGGGATTCCAGGGATTCTGGGGACTTCGGGGCGCAGGCCTGATGCTGCCGACTACCGAGCATTTCAAAAAGGGCGCGGCGGAAACCCTGGCCGACCCCGTGATCCAGATGTCGATGGAGGCCGTCTACAACGGTTTCCACAAGAAGCGGATCGAGGCCGGCGCCGCCACCGAAGGGTGGGAGGAGCAGCGCGACCGCGGACGGGCGATCAAGGAGCACACGATCGCCAACCTGGACTATTACCTTGAGATGTTCGCCGGGAAGGTGGAGGCCAACGGCGGAAACGTTTTCTTCGCCGATGACTCGGCCGCCGCCACCCGCTACATCCTTGACCTGGCGCGCGCCCGGAACGTGCGAACCGTCATCAAGAGCAAATCGATGGTGTCGGAGGAGATGAGCCTCGCTCACGAGATGGAGGCGGTCGGCATCGAGGCGGTCGAGACAGACCTCGGCGAGTACATCATCCAGCTTGCCGGTGAAGCGCCATATCACATCATCGCCCCGGCGATTCACAAGTCACAGGAACAGGTCGCCGAGATGTTCGCCGAGAAAACCGGAGCGCCACCGGGGGACACTCCCGAGGAGCTGACGACCACGGCGCGCGGGATGCTGAGGGAGACGTTCCAGCGGGCCGATATGTCGGTCACCGGCGTCAACTTCGGGGTCGCTGAGACCGGCAGCATCGTCCTCGTGACCAATGAAGGCAACGGCCGGATGTGCACCTCCATACCACGCGTCCACGTCGCCGTGATGGGCATGGAGAAGATCGTGCCCTCGATGCAGGACCTGGCGCTTATGTTGCGCATCCTGATACGGTCCGCCACCGGCCAGCGCATCAGCAGTTATGTCACGATGATGAGCGGCCCGCGGCGGCCCGATGAGGAGGACGGTCCGGAAGAGTTCCACCTTGTGATCGTGGACAACGGCCGGATGCGTCTGCTGGCCGATCCAAAGCTGCGGGAGGCGCTCTACTGCCTGCGCTGCGGCGCCTGCCTGAACGCCTGCCCCGTGTACCGGAAAGTGGGCGGGCACAGCTACGGCTGGGTGTACCCGGGCCCGATCGGCGCCGTGGTAACACCCGTTATGTCCGGGTTGAAACAGGGCAAGGACCTGCCGTTCGCCTCGTCTCTCTGCGGAGCCTGCCGCGAGGTGTGCCCGGTCCGCATTGACCTCCCCCGGATGTTGTTGCACCTGCGCCAGCAGGTGTCCGAGGGTCCTCCGGATGTTCGAAGCTCCGGCTGGACCGAGCGGCAGGGCTGGAAGATGTGGCGATTTGGCAACATCTCGCCGGGCAGGTTCCGGCTCGGCGGAAAACTGGCGAACCTGGCCGCTCGCCCGTTCGCCCGGGGTGGCTTTTTGCGCCGGTCGCCGCCACCGCTGTCCGGCTGGACGCAAAGCCGTGACCTGCCGATCCCGGTTAGAAAACCGTTCCGTGACCGGTTCAAGGCGCGCAAGCGGCGAGGGGACGGGGTGCTGTGAATACCGGGACTGCCGGACCGCAGGCGCAGGCGTTTCTCGAACGTGTGCGCTCAGCGCTTGGCCGCGCCGCGGGGCCACCGGAAGCCGATTCTGCAACGCACCTGTTTCAGAGCGCTGACCAGGTCGCAGCCGAAGCGGAGTCTGTGCGACGGGATATGCGTGAGCGGGCGGATGAACTGCTGGACGCTATCGCTGAGTCAGCGGCCACGGCCGGGTGGAGGGTCTCCCGCGTCGCTTCGCCGGAGGACGCGGCTGATGTGATTGCCCGGATCTGCGCCGGGGCCGGGATCAAAACTGCGCTCCGGTCTGACCAGTCGGTGTTCGATGCCGTGCCGGTCGATTCCGTACTTGCCGGGGCCGGTGTTGAACTGCGATTGGCGACTACCGACTCGCTGGGCAGCGATGGCGGGCTGCGTGACGCGGCGTTTGATGTGGACGCCGGGATTACCGGCGTGGACTACGCCATCGCCGAGACGGGCACGGTGGTACTCCACCCGCGACGCGGGTTGTCACGGCTGGTGTCGCTCGCGCCCGGCCGGCACATCGCCATCCTCAACCGCGGCGACGTGTTGCCGTCACTGGACGAGCTTTTCACACTGGAACGCGCCGCCTTCCTGGACGGCACGATTGAGGGCTCGATGAACCTGATCTCAGGGCCGAGCCGTACCGGCGACATCGCCGCCACCATCGTGGACGGCATCCACGGGCCGTTCGAGGTGTACCTGGTGATAGTGGGATGACGCAGGGCGATTAAGGGCTATCAGGCGGTAGCGCCCGGGCTCCCGGCGGCCTTCGCCGTCATATTCTGGCCGACCGTATCCTGAGCGTCTGCCAGCTTATTCAGCTCTGTCTGGGTCAGAAACCAGACTATCGGCGCGAAAACGATCCACGCTAGAAACACCATCAACTGCGCGTACCGTCCGTCCGAGATCTCGTCCAGCCGACGCCCGTGTTTCCAGTATGCGAACCACTGGACGATCGGAACGAAGGTTAGAAAAGTCCACAGCCCGGGCGACTCGTCGCCGTCCAGATGCTCGA
>JADFQR010000174.1 GCA_022561735.1 Chloroflexota bacterium
GGGATCTGGGACCCCTTGCGGAGGCGTCTGCATACCTCGAAACCGTCAGGCCCCGGCATCGAGATATCGACGATCGCCAGATCGACGGAGTGCTCACCAAACAGCCTCAGGCCTTCCTTGCCGTCTTTGGCCGGGAGTACCTCCAACCCGCGCGCCTCCAGGTTCATCCGGAGGAACTTACGAATCTCAGGCTCATCGTCAACAACGAGGACAGACAGGGCGCCAGCGCTCATGCTCATCTTCTCGCCTCATTTGGTGGCACTTTGTTGATGGCAAAGTTATCTATGGCGGCATCCTCCGGCCATACGTTTGATGAAGAAATCCCTGCGGGGTTTTACCCGCGCCATTACGGCGATGTCGGCATCCGGCTCATGCCTGAATACGCCTGACGGGGCCGTTTCTGGCGGTTTTTGAGTCAACTACGGGCATCGTAAATATGAAATTAGCGCCGGTCGGTTCGGCATTCTCGACCCATATTCGGCCGCCGTGCGCCTCTACGACTGCGCGGGCCACCGCGAGTCCCAGGCCGGTTCCGGGGGGCCTGACGCCGTCCGCCAGATCCTGTGGCCCAACGCGGAAAAACGGATCAAATATGTCGTGACGGTGCTCGTCCGAAATCCCCGGACCCCAGTCCCGGACAGACACCCGCACAACCGGCCCGGCGGTGGTCGCGCTGATCTCTATCGAGCCGCCTGTCTGCGAGTACTTGGCGGCGTTCTCCAGGAGATTGATCAGGACCGTGAGGAAGCGCGAAATGTCTACCCTCACCGGTGGAAGATCTTCAGGAACGTTGAGAACCACATTGTGTTCACCCAGGAACGGTGATGCCTCGTCGATTCCCTCCGAGACAAGCTCATGTGGCTTGATGTTCTCCAGGTTGAGGGGGACGTGGCCGCCCTCCATGGCCGAGATCGAGAGCAGATCGTCGACGAGCGAACTCAACCTGTCGGTCGCCCGGTCAATGGTCCCCAGGAAGTAAAGCCTGGTCTCCTCGTCCCATTCAACGTCACGCGCCAGCAGGCTGCCGACGGACCCCTTTATGTGAAGTAGCGGGGTTCGGAGCTCATGGCTGACGAGTGAAAGAATGGTGTCCCGAAGTTTTTCAGCGCTCTCCTCGGGCGTGACGTCACGAATGAATAGCGCACAACCAGCTTCCCCGGTTCTTGGTTTGCCATAGGGCACCATCGTGATCGACTGCGGGTCCGTAGCGCCAGAGCGTTTTTTGATTCTGACGGGACCAACATCTCTCGATGATTGCTCATCTACGCACCGGGCCGCGTACAGGGCCAGATCGTAAGGCTGTCCGTCCGGGTCCCTCGTCGCAGTGATCACATCACCAAGGGGCCTGCCCACCAACGAGCGCGGTTGCCGCCCCAGCAGTCCGCAAATAGACCGGTTCACGGCACGTATGATCAGTTGCCGGTCCAGGTAGATCACGCCGTCAGGAATACTGTCCAGCATGGCCTGCAGCCAGCGCAGCTCGGTTATTCCGGGGCGGGCGCCAATACTCACGGTCGGAGTTGCCGGCCCGTTTCCGCGGCCGGTGGCGATCCGGCTACTATCTGCCACTGTGACCCTCCCCGTTTCGCGGCGAACTGCCCGCGAGAGGTGCAAGGATCGAGTTTTTCGTGACGATCTCCGACTGGTCCCGGATGTCATTAGCAATACCTTCAGCCGCGCCGTTCAGGACGGACATTTGACTACGGCGCACTGACCCCTCGCCGATCATCTGGAACCCGCCGTCAAATGTCACAATCGTGGCTGCGGGCGAATAGTAACTTTGAGACCGGGCCTCGCGCTGGAAAATCACACGCATCCGTGTAGTTATGGGCATCGTTTGGTATTTGACGCCTGTGGAAATCACCGGGTGTGAATTGGCATCCCGTTGGCGCTCACAAAGTGGTGTCAGCGTTCTAACGCCTGGAAGCGTGTTTTCCGCAGCGGAATGCTGCGTGCGCCCGGGCATGAACGCCGGATAGGCTGGTCTGTCCGGGATGATGTGATCGGTACTGGTGCAATCACCGGTTGCCTCCGTGATGGACCGTTATTCACATAATCCCCCCCAACGATCCCTTTGCTGTCTCGCCCAAAACATAAACATGTTGTGTGCCAGCACCAAACGTGAACCGGCGGTTATCGTCGCCGTGGGTGTCAGACGCGAATTGATAAATCGTTCACCGTCAACGGCAGTTAATTCATGCGAAGCGTTGATGCCCGCAATTAACGTGAACTGCGGCGCGGCCGGAGTCGGTCGCGGAAGACGACGCGGCAACGCCCGGATCAGGAATCACGAATGAGTGTGATCCAGGCCATCGTCCTTGCGATCATCCAGGGCGTAACCGAGTTTCTCCCGATCTCGAGTTCGGGACACCTGGTACTCGGGTCATGGCTGTTCAACTGGCCGGATCAGGGATTGACGTTTGACGCTGCGGTCCACGTCGGCACACTCGGTTCGGTGCTCGTCTACTTCCGAACAGAATGGTTTTCGCTGGCCCGTGGATGCGTTCGGGGCGGTGACGTCGTATTCGGCGGGAACTCCGAGGGCGCCGGATCAATGAAGGCGACTCGCCTACTTTTTCTCCTGGTGCTGGCCACACTTCCGCTGGTCGTGGTCGGGCCGGCGCTCGGGAACGCGGTCGAAGGCCCGATGCGATCTCCCGAAGTCGTTGGAGCGCTGCTGCTCGTCACCGCCGCCGTGCTTACTGCTGCTGAGATCGTCGGGAACAGGACTCGGGGGTTGTCATCGACCGGCCCCCGTGACAGCTTCTTGATCGGTCTTGCGCAGACGCTTGCGGTGCTCCCGGGAGTTTCTCGTGCGGGGGTGACTATCGCCGCCGGAATGTTCCTCAACATGACTCGGGAATCAGCCGCCCGATTCTCCTTCCTCCTGGCGGTCCCTGCCATAGCCGGATCCGGTGTGTTGGTCCTGGCAACGAGCTTCAGCTCCGGGGCGGACACCGACGCGGACTGGACGATGATTCTGATCGGCGTGGTGATCTCGTTCCTGACCGGATACCTTGCGATCGGAGGCCTGCTACGCGTGCTGCGAACCTGGTCCTTTAAACCGTTCATCGCGTACACGCTCTTCGCAGGTATCGCCGTGCTTTCACTTCGAGCCCTCGGCTTTTAGAAAACCCCGGGAACGGTATCCGGCCACATCGGCATGACGGCCGTCCGGCGCGGCCTACGCGTGGTTCCGGTTATAACAGACGCCTGCAATGGAAAGGCCCTCGTCAGGCACACCGGTCCGCTCGCCAACTTACACGGCATTCAGCCCGGGCACATGCACCAGTTTTTGGCGCATAGCCCACCTGACCAGGCCTCAGCGCATAGCTGGCCTGATCCAGCCTTCGATGAATATGGCTTGCGCCTCTTCCAGCGCCGCCGTCATACGTCGCACGCGAAACGACCCGGCCGGAAGGATCGGCCGGGTCGTGCAGGTAGGTTCTCACCCACCCGGGCGGCGTCATCGAAGCCACCATTCATCTACTGCTGGTGGGCCTGGATAGACTCAAACTATCGACCTCCACTTTATCAGTGGCCGACCCTTCGTAGAAGCGGTTGGTATCGCGTTGCCTCAGACACCCCCGTTTGAAGCTAAAAACGGCGTTTTGGCTGGTCACGGGCGATCCGCAGATTTGCGCGCTGCGCGACGCGACGGCACCGTTTTTGGCACCGGTTTGAGACGACACGCCGAACTGGAGAGCGGCCCCGGGAGGAAGAGTAGTGAGGCGCCGGGCCAGATCGGTGCTACGGCGGCGTTCCACGCGATGCCGGATTTCACACTCGTAGAGAGCCGGGTGCAGTTCGTCAGCAACGTCCTCTATGGCGACGGCGACGCTGTCGGCGCTGCTTCATCTCCACAGCCTGGCGACGTTGCACGACTTCTGGTGGCGTGCAGTGTTGAGGCGTCGAAAACGCTCAGAGGCCTGGAAC
>JADFQR010000175.1 GCA_022561735.1 Chloroflexota bacterium
GTTGTAGTAGTTGCCGGCGACAGTCAGCGTGCCCAAACACTTGTCAAACCCCCGCTGACGCGGCGTCGGGGAACCCGGCTCACCGGGCGTCCACGAGTCCGGATTCTGCATGTCGTAAGGACCCCCGACATGCCATTTCCCGGACATAAGCGTCTCGTACCCGGACCCCGATAACGCCTCGGCTATCGTCACGCAGTTGTCGCCGAGGAAGCCCTGGTACTCGGGCGTGCCGTAGTTATCGGTCATGTGGCCGACGCCCGCCTGTTGCGGGTTGAGGCCGGTCAGCAGGGCGGCGCGCGACGGGCAGCAGCGCGCCGAGTTGTACATCTGCGTGAACTTGAGGCCGCCCGCCGCGAGCCGGTCGATGTTGGGCGTCCGGATCTCGGAGCCCCAGCATCCGAGATCGGCGAAACCCATGTCATCCGCCAGGATCACGATGATGTTGGGGCGAGAGCCGGGTCGTTCACCGGTTCGTCCGCCAGGAAGTTCAGTGGTCAATGCTGGCTCCATCCCTGCTGTTATCGGGCGCGGGGGTTGCGACCCGTTTTGGCGGGCCGAGCCGTACGCTCGGCACCTGCACGGTGTGGTTGCGCCGGGTGATCACGTCCATGCCCATCGGCCTCGGCGCGGTCGGGATGGGCCATGGCTGCACGCCGCATTCGTCGGCCCACTCGCCGTAAAGGCCGATCATCGAGCTGGCGCGATCGCGTTCCCCTGCGATCAGGTCGTTCAACTCCGTTCGATCGTCGGCGATGTTGTAAAGCTCCCAGGTCGCTCTTGCGTCCGGGTCGGAAGGATTGACGATTTCACTGACCAGTTTCCACGGCCCTGAACGGACGGCCCGGTTTCCCTCGTGCTCCCACATGATCGGCCGCTCCCGGCTCCACGGTTGCCCTTCCAACGCCGGGAGGAACGACTCACCTGCCAGCGGCTGAATATCGTGGCCGTTACGTGTGGCCGGGTAGGTCGCGCCGGTCGCTTCTACCAGTGTCGCCATAACGTCCATAACGTGTGCCGGTTCGTGAACTATCTCGCCTCCCGGAATCCGATCAGGCCAGTGGACGATGAACGGGGTGGAGATGCCGCCCTCGTGCGTGTACCGCTTGAACAGGCGAAACGGGGCGTTGCTGGCGTTGGCCCAGCCGATGTCCACACTTGCGAAGGTGTCCGGAGGCCCCGGCTCTATGCTCGGCGTGTTGCCGACCCGGACCAACCGCCCGTCCACCGTAGGGTGTATGTACCGCGACGGGTCCGGGTAGTTCGTGTCCTCCTGCAGAAACTCGGCGCACCCGCCGTTGTCCGAGAGGAACATGATGATCGTGTTGTCCTCGGCGTCGTGCTCTCGCAGCGTGTCCAGCACGCGCCCGATGCCGCGGTCCAGTTGCTCGACCTGTGCCGCGTAGGTCGCCATCTGGATGTCCCGCCACGCGTGGTCGCCGGCGTCTTCCCATGCCGGGATTCCTGCTTCTCGGGGCGAGATGGCCCATTTACTGTCCACGACCCCGAGCGCCTTCTGCTGTTCGTGGCGAGATGTTCTGAGCGCGTCCCAGCCGCCTGCATAGGTCCGGCGATACCGTTCGATATCGTCCGGCCAGGCGTGCAGCGGCCAGTGAGGGGCCGTGTAGGCGAGGTAAAGGAAGAACGGCGCGTCCCGGTTCAGGGCGTCGTCTACAAAATCGGAGGCGTGCTGGCTGATCGCGTCGGTGAAGTGGTAGTCGGTCGTGTCCACGCTGATGCGGGTCAGGTCATCCATCAGCATGTTCGGGTTGTAGTAACTTCCGCCGCCCGAGAGGATTCCGTAGAACCGGTCAAACCCGCGGCCGCGCGGCGTCGGGTAGCCCGGCATGTCCGGGTACCAGTCGTCCGGCAGCGTGGCCTGCTCGCCGCCGACGTGCCATTTCCCGGCCATGAGGGTCCGGTATCCGGCGTCTTTCAACACCTCGGCGATGGTGACGCAGTTGTCGTTCAGGTAGCCCTGGTACGACGGCACGCCCATGTTCACGACCATGTGGCCGACGCCCGCCTGCTGCGGGTTGAGCCCGGTCAGCAGCGACGCCCGGGTAGGGCAGCACCGGGCGGAGTTGTACATCTGCGTGAAGCGGACCCCGCCCTTGGCCAGCCGGTCCAGGTTGGGAGTCCGAATCTCCGAGCCGTACGCGCCGATGTCGCCCCAGCCCAGGTCGTCGGCCAGTATCAGGACGACGTTCGGGCGTTTGTTTCTGGCTTCGGGCGCGCGGTCGGGCATAGATGCTCCGGTTCTGCTCCTGTTTCCCCGGGTTCTCTGGCGGTCAAGGCTAGCGCATCCCTGTCCGGCGTTGCCGGTGAAGGATAGCGCCCGGTTTCGGGAACTCACTGCCTGGATTCGCTGCCGGAGAGTCGTAAAGAAAAGGCCCCGGCGGATGGTGGGATCCGCCGGGGCCTGGATGGTGCGGTTAAGGTGACTGAAACCCCGGGAGGAGCGGTTACTGGAGGATCACCGCTCCGGGGTCTAGCACCTGCTGTAACCGCATGAGTAACACTTGGCGCAGCCCTCTTCATGGGCCAGGCTCGCATTGCAGTCCGGGCACATCTCTGACATCAGCGCTGCCGCCATTGTCGAACCCGCCTGGCTGGTGATCTCTGTCGCCTCGGCGTTTCGGGTGCTGAGCAGGCCAAGCTCGTCCGGCTCCGGCCTTTTGAACATTCCTATCTGGGCCGATTCCTGCCCGTCAACCGGACCTGTCGGCATCGGGCCGGACTTTGCGACGCGTTCCAGTATCAGGGAGATCGCGTCGGGCACAGACCGGATCAGGTCTCCGTTATCCCAGACCGGGATGTCGGTGATGCCGCGCAACTGCTTGATGATGTCGTCCGGGTCGACCCCGGACCGGAGCGCGAGCGACGTCAACCGGGACACGGCCTCCGCCATCGCTGCGTCGTTGCCGCCGGCCTTGCCGAGCGTTGCAAACATCTCGAACGGCCGTCCATCAGAGGCCACGTTGACCGTTACGTACAACTGCCCTCGCCCGGTGCGCACCCGGCTGGTCACTCCCGTCAGCGACGCCGGGCGGTCCCTGGGAGCGGCGAACTGCGGGACCGATTCACCGGGTTTCACGGTCCCGGCATCGGCCTTGTTACCTTTAGATGTCTCGGCAGACGTCCCGGTCGTAAGGACCTCTTTCTCACGGCTGCCGGCGCGGTAAACAGTGATGCCCTTGCACTTCAACTCCCACGCCGTCATGTAGGTGGTCTCGACATCATCAATGGTTGCATCGTTCGGGAAGTTGATCGTCTTGGAAATACCGGAGTCGACGCTTTCCTGGAACGCGGCCTGCATCCGGACGTGATATTCAGGGCTGATGTCCGACGCCACGTGGAACAGCCGCTTCACGTCGTCGGGCACGTCATCCCGGTCCTGTAGCGACCCGCCGTTCGACAGGTGCTCCAGTAGTTCTTCGCTGTAGAACCCGCGCTCATGTGCGATTCGCTCGAAGTTGCGATCCACGTAATAGAGCGTCTGGCCGTCGAGGATGTTCTGCTTCCTGAACGCCAGCGAGAAGATCGGCTCGATCCCGCTTGAGCAGTTGGCGATCATCGAGATCGTGCCGGTGGGCGCCACGGTCAAACGGCAGGCGTTGCGGATATCCGGGTCGCCGTCACGCTCGTACCGACTGCCGGCGAAGGCTGGGAACGGCCCGCGCTGCGTGGCAAGGTCGATCGAGGCCCGGTCCGACTCGTCGCGTATGAACGCCATCAGCGTGCGGCCGATCTCGATCGCCTTGTCGTCGTCATACGGCACGCCAAGCTCGACCAGCATGTCAGCGAAACCCATAACGCCGAGGCCGATCTTGCGGGTGAACTGCGCCATCTCTTCAATGGCAGGAACCGCGTACTTGTTCGCATCGATCACGTTGTCCAGGCAGTGCACGCTCAGTCGCGTCACCTTGCGCAGGCG
>JADFQR010000004.1 GCA_022561735.1 Chloroflexota bacterium
CTTCAATTGCCAGGGACTGGATAGCCAGAAGGATCGAATGCTTGAAGGCAACACCCAAGCGCCCCGCTGCGAGTTCCGCGCCAGGCTGAATTAGCAGGTTTTGAACGCGTCTACAGAATTCTCGTGCCATGTCAGGCTGAATCGCAGCGATCTTCTCAACCATTTCGAATCCCAGTGAGATTCTTGACCGCAGGTCAACTACCTCCTCCCATTTTCTGATGGCCTCGTGCCGTTTCTTGAAAAAAGTTTTTCTGGTTTCACGAAAGAGCTTTTCAAGCGCTTCGATATATTCTCTTTTGCATTCCTCTTTCTTTTTCCATTGCTCGGATCCTTCTTCATCGCCCACGTCATTCAGGCATGTCTGGTGTTGTTCTTTGATCGTATCGAGTTTATCTTTGGCCGCCGGTTGGGCATTGGGATTAGAGGCATCGTATCCAAAATGTTGCAGCGTGATGTCGCGCAGGGCGACCGTTTCGCCGTATTCCTTTGTCAGGTTGCGGGCCGAAAGGAGAGCAGGCATCCCGTGGACTCTAACGGCTCTTGCGCTGTGTGTCGCCGTCCACCGGGTGGCAAAGAGGCGCGAGCTACAGCCCGTAGAACCGCTCTGCGTTCCCGCCGAACACGGCGGCTCGTGCTTCATCCGAGATCGGTCCGAGCGCGTACTCGGCAGCCCGGAAAACCTGCTCGTAGGTTCCCGCCAGCGTGCAGACGGGCCAGTCACTCCCGAACATCAGCCGGTCATAGCCGAACATCTCCACGACCCGGCTCACATACGGCGTGAGATGGTCCGGCTTCCAGCTCGCGTGGTCCGCCTCGGTGACCATCCCGGATATCTTGCAGTACACGCCCGGGATGTCAGCCACGCGTCCCAGGTCTGATTCCCACGGCTCAAAAACGCCCTCGGCAATCAGCGGTTTTGCGATGTGGTCCACGACGGTGCGGAGGTCGGGAATCGCGTCCAACAATCGCGGGATGTACTTGAGGTGTTGCGGGCGTGGCAGCAGATCGAACGGTATGTCCCGTTTTGCCAGTTCCCGAAGGCCGCGCAACACGTCCGGGCGCATGATCCAGCCGTCGTCCGGCTCGTCGTGCCAGATGTGCCGGACGCCCTTGAAGTGCGGGTCGCGCTGGAGTTCGTCGAGCGTACTGCCGACGCCCGGGTCTGACAGATCGACCCACGCAACGACCCCGGCGACGAAATCGTTCTCGGCTGCTAGCTCAAGCAGCCAGTGCGCCTCTTCAAGCGAGGAATGCGCCTGGACGATGACGGTCCGCTCCACGCCGACGCCATCGATCAGCGGCTTCAGATCGGACGGCAGGCGGTTCTGCCGCAGGACGTTGTCGCCCGGCGGCATCCAATCGTAATCAAGCCTCGACAGGTCCCAGAAGTGGTGGTGGCTGTCTACGACGAACGCCAAAGGTCGTTCTCCCGATTGATCATCACCGTTCACATGAGCCCGAGGACGGCGCCAGCCCCCTCAAAACGTTCACGCTCCATCGCGCCGGCCCTTCGAGGGCCTCAGGGCACGGATGAGGCGGCATCTCATCGTAGGGGCTCATGCAGAATGTGTCTCAGAAGTTGCAGTCCGGCGTCGCCGTACGATGGGACTTCTCCCTCACCCCCCCTCCCGCTGGGAGAGGGGGGGGTTGAGACATGCTCCATTTACCCGTCCCCACACGTTGACGCTCCACTACGACGGCCCTTCGAGGACCTCAGGACACGGATCCGAGAGCCTCCTGAACGGATCTACGGCGGCGTCGGATTTCGCGATTAGCTGACCTTGATGCGGCCGATCTCCGGGCCGTGCCTTACCGGGTCATCGTGGCCTGCGCCGATCATCATGGCGTCTGAATACCACAGCTCGCCGTCCCTGATCGAGAGGCCGTGCGGCGCCGGGGAGTCTTCACCGAACACGATCCTGTCCAGCTCCTCCCCGGACTCGACTCCGTACTTAATGATCACCTGGTCCGTTGTGTGGGCGCACCAGATTCCGTCCCCGTCCCGCGCCAGACCGTGCAGGCGCTCTGTTGGGACTTCAAATGTCTCCAGTATCTTCATGTCGTCAGACGGGTCGCAGATGTGGATAGCCTTGGGTTTGAACGCCGTCACCCAGAGCTTGCCGTCATCCCACTCAAGCCCGTGGATGCCGCCGCCGTCCGGGGTTCTCCAGCGGTTGACGAACGCCCCCGTCTGGAGATTTAGCTGGTAGATCCAGCCGATGTGAGTATCGCTGGGACGGTGATCCCTGAACCTTGTCTCACCGTTAGAAGCGGTCCACAGGAAGCCGCCGCCAACCGTTATGCCGGACCCGTTCTCTGTCGGCGTGTCGATGACCCGTGTCACGTACCCCTCGGTGTTCATCACGTACACCTGGTCCGTCTGCTGGTCCATGACGTATAGCTCATCTTCGAACCACTGGAGGCCGTTCGGCATCCTGCAGGGGGGATCGTACGTGGGAGAGGTTGTGACGGCCAACGTAATGCTCCTCGACCAGATGATTTGAACTCACTTTAACGCCCGCAATCACAGGGACACAGAGGTCCGGCGAAAGGTCAGCGCGGCGGCAATAATGGTCCGGGCGCGCGCAAGCGTCAAGCCAGTTACGGGGTTTATCGTGGCGACCGTTTTTAATACCCCTCAGGCAGTTTCCCGGAGTGGGAGACAGCGGCACATGGCGAGTTCACACCTCGCTTGAGCCGGCCGTCTGGCGGGTTCCGAAGTTGATTGCGGCATCAGCCACGCCCGAACACCCAGTCGCCTGAGACGAACTCCCGCTGCGGCCAGGCCGGATGGGAGTACCATATGAGTCAGGGTCGGATCTGATTATTTACTTTTGACACACGGGTCCACGTCGATCTTCCCCAGCGCGCAAGCGCCTTTATATTTCGCTGCGACCGACCATGCCGGGCATACGCCCGCCATTCACTTCCGGAATTGCCGGACCGCACGTGGGCCCCGTACCGGAGGCATTGATGCCGTCAACGGCCACGTCTCCTGACGAGTTGCGCCATGAAAGAGTCATGGTGTTCATCGACGGGAGCAACCTTTACCACGTCCTCGGCGAAGTCTGCGGACGCCACGATCTGCACTTTGGCAAGTTTGCCGAGAAGATCGCCGGCGGCCGAAAGCTGGTGCGGACGTACTACTACAACATTCGCCAGGATTCTGAACGGGATCCCAACATCGCCACGGAGCAGGGCAAGTTCCTGCAGACGATGTACGACACGCCGTACCTTGAGGTCCGCATGGGCGTCTCAAAGAGGCACGGCGAGACGATGGTCGAAAAGGGCGTGGACGTGTACATGGCCACGGACCTCGTGGCCTTCGCGTTCATGGACCTTTACGACACGGCGATCGTCGTCAGCGGTGACGGCGACTTTTTCCCGGCGATTCAAACCGCCAAGAACCAGGGCAAGCACATCGAAGTCGCAGCGTTCGACAACAACCTGTCGAGCGAAGCGGCCAACGTGACGGACATCGTCATCAAGCTGAACAAGACCTACTTCACCGGCCTGTGGTCTGACCGCAGGCGAAGGGTCGATGGTCCGGCAAGCTCTGCGAGTTCTGTGAGACGGTCACGCTCCACACGGGCGCCGCGGGACAACAGGGACGCCCGGGACACCGGCAGCTCGGACAGGGACAGGACCGGCTCGGACAGGACCACTGGGACACCCGCGAACGGGGAAGAGTCAACCTCCAATGGCGGCAATGGCGGCAATGGCGGAACCCGCCGGGTCACGCGCCGCAGGTCAACCACGACGCGCCGACGCACTCCCATACGCCGAACCGCCGTCGAGGCGCCCGAGGCGCCCGTGATGAACGCCGAGTCGACGCCGGATTCCGCCCCGGAGCCTACCCGGCGTCGTTCACCGGCGCGGTCTTCAGATCGGCCGGAGGACCGTGATCGTGCCCCGGAACCTGACGTGGCCGCGGCAACAAACGGCGGTGGCGCTTCTGAAGCAGAATCAGAATCCCGCACGCCGATCCGCCGCACGCCGGCGCGCCGGCGCGTGGGCTCACGGTCATCCAGTAACGGGAACGGGAACGGGAACGGTGACGGCTCGACGCCTACGCCGCCTCGCCCGCCCGCCATGCGGAGGCGAGCCACGTCAGATAACGGTGACGACGGGCCGGCCAACTGAGATCGAACCTGCTAAAAGGCGTTGAAGCGGGGTTTAATCAACCCCGCTTCAACTAAACGCAGTTTTCCGCTTCAACAAGGGAAGTTGGGAGATGGCGTTTAGATGGGTTCTGACGGTACGGACGGGGACGTTGGCGCCGGGCGTTCTACCGCATATATCCCGCGCCAGATGGCGGCTGTCGTCCTTCCGACCACGGCCGTCATCATGGGCGATTCGCTCATCTACATCGTCCTCCCGGCGAGCATCGCAGAATTTGGCCTGACCGACTCGTTCGGCGTTTCCCCGGCGGTCTGGATCGGGCTGGCGCTGAGTATCAACCGGCTGGTCCGTCTCGTCGGCAATTCACTCGCCGCGGCGTCGTTCCATCGATTCGGGTTCAAAGCGCCGTTCGTGACCGCCGTGATCGTCGGCGGCCTGACGACTCTTGTGTACGCGTTCAGCCGGGGCGCGCCCCTGCTGCTAGCGGCGCGTGCGCTATGGGGCCTCAGCTACTCCCATCTGCGGCTCGGGGCGTACCTGACCGCCTTCGAGATCGGCGATTCCCGTAGCCGTGGGCGGCTTATCGGTTTTTTCAACGCCGGCCAGCGTGCTGGCAGCTTCATCGCAGTGACCGCCGGGGCCGCTCTTGCGGACGCCGCCGGGAGAGGCGTGGCCTTCACGGTGCTTGCCGCGCTCGGGGTGATCGGCATGTTGATTGCCTTCACCGCTCCAAATTTCAAGATAGCCCGGTTCCCGGCCTTCCCGACCGGGGCGGCGACAAGCCTGCCGCCACGAACAGGATTGCGGGAACGGACGTGGAGTCTGCTCGTCTCGCCACTTCCGGAAAGCGCTCGCGCCATCCGGAGACGACTGCTGGCAATCAACTACCTGCGCTTCAGCGTTGCGTTCGCCGCAAACGGTCTCGTCATCGCAACGATCTCGCCATTCCTCGCCGACCTGTACGGCGAACAGGCGACGATATTCGGCGTCTCGATCGGCATCGTCACGCTTGCCGGATTCCTGGTCGGGGTTCGCTGGTTCGGCGACCTGGCGCTCGCTGTACCGATGGGGCACCTGTCTGACGTGTGGGGACGCCGGCGAACGGTGATGATCGGGTCCGCCCTGACCCTGGCGGCGATGCTCGTCGTGGGGTTGGCGACGCAGGCAGAGGTTATCGTGGCGGCCCTGCCACTGCTGCTGATAACCGGCTCGCTGCTGGCCGTGGCGCTGGACGTATCCGCAGGCGACGCCGTGCCCGACGAGGCGCGCGCCGGCTCGATGGCGCGCTATACGACGTGGCTGGACATGGGGTCTGCAATGGGTCCAATCGCCGGGTTCCTTATAGCGGACGCGTTTGGATTCCAGGCCGGGTTCCAGATCGCCACCGTCCTCCTGGTGACCGGCGCCGCCGGGTATGTGCTGGCGACGCGAACCAGGGCGGCGGGATCCGACTCGTTGCAACGGCGGTAACCCGTCCGGTCGTTGCGCCGTAGCGGCGGTCAGCCGGTCGACTCTCACAGCAGCGGCGCGACACGCCTCCAATCCCCTCCCACTCACGGACGAGGCTTCCGGTGCAGTCCTCATGAATAAGGGCTGGTTACCGCAACACACGTGCACCCACATACCACGGCGCCACATTCCGGCCTACCGCCCTCCGGCGCCGGTGGGAACGGCCGGTTGTCCCTCGGCATAGCCCACCGGCTGACCGGGTGCGTCTACAATCTCCGGGTCCCGACCAGACAGTTAACCGGGGCGTGATGTCGTCATTCCCACGATTCCCGGAGACGTTTTAACCCCCGTATGTACTTCGACCTTCGACTCTGGGCGCTCACGAGTGGCGTCAGGCTTCGCATTGCATGGGCCGTGTTCATCGGCCTTTTAACCGCCGCCGCGGGCGTGGCGCGGCTGGCCCTCCTTGGATGGCTGCTCGCCGAGGTGTTCGATGGCCGGGGGTCCGGCTCGCTGGCGATTCCCCTCGCCGGGGTTGGCGGGGTGGTGATCCTCCGGGGTGCGCTCCAGTACTACAAGGAGATGGTGTCGCACCAGACAGCGGCGCGCGTCCAGTTAGCGCTGCGGGCGAACCTGCACGAAAAGACGATGGAGCTTGGCCCGTCGTACTTCAATCAGCAGCGTACGGGCGACACGGTGCTGACGCTTGTCGACGGCGTGGAGCAGCTTGAGACCTTCTTCGGCCAGTACCTGCCGCAGTTCTTCATCGCCCTGCTGACCCCGGTCGGCGTTTTCGTGTTCATGGCGTTCCTGGACATTTCAACCGCGGTGGTGTTCCTGGTTTCGGCGATCGCGGCGCTCTTCCTCCCCTCGTTGTTTCACCGTTGGAATCGGAAGAGCAGCGAGCGCCGGCGGGAGGCGTACGGCGAGTTCAGCGCCGACTTCCTGGACTCGATACAGGGACTGGCAACGTTGAAGGCGTTTGGCCAGAGCGAGGCGCGGGGCCGGATGCTGGCGGTCCGTGCGAGGGCCGTTTTCAAGAGCACGATGTGGGTGCTGGCGACGAACGCGTTTTCCGGCGGCCTGTCTATCGCCGCCATCTCGATAGGCGCAGCGGTCGCGCTCGGCTGGGGGGCGTATCGAGTCGACGCGGGCGAGCTTGAGCTGGGTATTCTGCTGGTGATCCTGATGCTGGGGGTTGAGGTGTTCCGGCCGGTGCGCGAGCTGGCACAGCTTTTCCACCAGGGGCTTCTCGGCATTTCAGCGGCGTCCGGGGTGTTCACGTTGCAGGCGGCGCGGCCGACGGTGGTAGAGCCGAAATCGCCCGGGCATGACCTGACGGACATGAAACCCACTCTAACCTTCGAGAACGTTGTATTCGCTTACCCGGGCGGCCGGCGGCCGGCCCATGACGGCCTGACGTTTTCGGTCGCTGCGGGTGAGAAGGTCGGTCTCGTGGGGCCAAGCGGCGCGGGCAAGACGTCGGTGGTCAACCTGCTACTGCGGTTGTACGACCCGGACAACGGCCGGGTGACGATGGGCGGCGTCGATCTCCGGGAATTGTCGTTCGACCAGATACGCGGCAGCCTGGCCGTGGTGAGCCAGGACACTTACCTGTTCCACGGCACCGTCTCCGACAACCTGAAGTTCGGCAACCCGGACGCCACCCCGGAGCAGCTTGAGGATGCGGCCCGGGCCGCAAACGCTCACACCTTCATCGCCGCCCTGCCTGGCGGATACGGAACGGTTATCGGCGAGCGCGGGGTACGGCTCTCCGGCGGCCAGCGGCAGCGCATAGCGATCGCCCGCGCACTGCTGCGTGATGCGCCGATCCTTGTGCTGGACGAGGCGCTTTCCGCGGTGGACGCCGAGAACGAATACGTGATCCAGGAAGCTCTCAACCGGCTGATGGAGGGCAGGACGACACTGATAATCGCCCACCGGCTATCGAGCGTGATCGGCGCCGATCGCATCGTGGTCATGGATGAGGGTCGCGTCGTCGAGCAGGGCTCGCACGGGGAGTTGCTGGGCGCGGGTGGTATCTATACGGCCTTGATGCGGGACCAGGTTGTGATGGCCCGGGCAGATGGGGTAAACGGAGCGTCGCCCGGGACCGGCCCTTCGAGAGCCTCAGGGCGCGGCGCTTCTCCTTCTGCGGACGGGTCCGGGCGCGGCGCTTCGGCGGGCGCGGTTGAGGTGTTCGCAAGCCAGGCGGCCGAGATGGCCCCGACCGAGGCTATCTTGCGAGCCGAGGGGATGGGGTGGGGTGAGACGTCACGGGAGCTTTTCCGGCTGGTGGGCCCGTGGAAGGGCAAGCTCACGCTGACGTTCCTGCTGGGCGTGGCCAGGTTTGCGAGCATCATCGGCATCGGCGTGGCGTCTGCGTTGACGGTGGCGGCGGTCAAAGATGGCGATCCGTTTGGCTGGTTTCTGCTGGCGCTGGGCGTGTTCGCGCCGCTGGCGGCGATCCTGACATGGCTGGAGTCATGGGTGTCTCACGACATGGCGTTCCGCCTCCTCGCCGAGATGCGGATCGAGCTGTTCCGGAAACTCGACCAGCTCGCACCCGCCTACCTGACGCGCAGACGGACCGGTGACCTTGTCGGTATGGCGACGCAGGATGTCGAGACGATCGAGTACTTTTTCGCGCACACAGTCGCTCCGGCGTTCGTTGCGGTGGTCGTCCCGGCCGCCGTCATGGTCGTGTTGTTTATGTTCCACCCGTTGCTCGCCCTCACGCTGGCGCCGTTCCTCGTGATCGCAGCGATAAGCCCGTTCATCTCACGCGGCCGCGTGGACCGGCTTGGCTCGCAGTCCCGGGAGGAGCTCGGGCTTATGAACGCTCACGCCGTGGACACCCTGCAGGGGTTGAGCGAGATCGTGGCGTTCCAGCGCGGGCCGGAGCGTGCGGCCGAGTTCCTGGGGCGCGCCAGGATAGCGGTCCGCGTCCGGCTATCGTTCTTCCGCGAGCTGACCCTCCAGAGGGCGTATCTAGAGATCACGATGGGGCTAGGCGGGCTGGCGATGGTGGCGGTTGGCTCGTCTCTCGTGGCAGACGGCCGGCTGGACGCCGGGCTGCTGCCGCTGGCGACGCTGCTGGCCATGGCGTCATTCCTGCCGATCTCGGAGATATCGCATACCGCCCGCCAGCTTGCGGACACGCTCGGCGCAACCCGGCGGGTGTTCGCCGTGCACACGGAGAAGGTGGCTGTGCAGGATGGCCCGGGCGTGGCGCCAGGGAGGGTCCTTCAAGAGCCTGAGAACGTTGATGGGCGAGCGGATGCCCCGGAGGTCTCCGCCCAGCGCGTTCGCACGACGGAACTTCTCCCTCAACCTGACCCTCTTCCGCCGGAAGCGGGGGATGCCGGGAGAGCGCGCCATGCATCGAGCAGGCCGGCGGGAGTTGCCGCCCCGGCGCTTGAGATGGATCGCGTTACCTTCACCTACGAGACGATGGACCGGCCCGCGCTGGACGACGTGACGTTTGAGGTAGAGGCCGGGGGTACGCTGGCGATCGTGGGGCCCTCGGGCGCCGGGAAGACGACGGCGGCGCACCTGTTCCTACGATTCTGGGACGCCGGGAGCGGAACGGTGCGCATAAACGGCGCGGATCTTCGCGATTACCGGCTCGACGATCTGAGAGATCGCATAGCGCTGGTGTCCCAGGACACCTACCTGTTCAACGCCTCGCTTCGGCAGAACGTGTTGATCGCCCGCCCGGAGGCAAGCGAAACGGAGTTGAGGACGGCGGTGGAGAGTGCAAGCCTGGCCAGTTTCGTTGACTCCCTGCCGGACGGGTTGGACACGCTTGTGGGCGAGCGCGGAACGCACCTGTCCGGCGGTCAGCGGCAACGGGTCGCAATAGCGCGGGCGTTTTTGAAGGATGCGCCTATCCTGATCCTCGACGAGGCGACTTCCCACCTGGACGCGCTGAATGAGCGCGCCATCAGGGACGCGCTGGATGCGCTGAAGAGTGACCGGACGACGCTGGTCATCGCGCATCGGCTGTCGACGGTGAAGGACGCGGACATGATCGTCGTGTTGTCGGAGGGCCGGGTCGCCGAGACGGGCACGCACGACGAGCTGATGCGTGAAAGCGGTCTTTACGCGCAACTGGTAGCGACACAACTGGGCGCGGGGGTCGCGGCCGGGGATCAGGGCTGGGCGCGGTGAGCGGTGGCATTCGGTAGCCAGCGCCCCCTCACCCCAACCCTCTCCCGCGATGGGGAGAGGGGGCAAAGGATTTCGCCGTTTTGTTTTCATTCCGGGGCGGTTTCTATGTCGCTCCGGGACCGGGTTATTTAGAACGCAGCGCGTAGGGGTCGATTGGTATCGACTCCGGGGGCGGATACCGATCCGCCCCTACGAGGCTTCAGACGGTACGATTTCTCCCTCACCTTGACGATCTACCGGGGTCGCGTCACGGGCCGACGCTGTTGTTTGGCGTGTCCTTCGAGAGCCTCAGGGTAGCGGTGTCGCAATTCCCCGGTGGGGATCGCCGCCTTACTCTGCCCAGGTGTTGTGGCGTCGGGCGGGAACACCATGTGGACCTTGAGTTTATCTTCGGGTTCGATGTCTATACGTTCGACCAGGAGTTCCATCAGGCGCCGTTTACCGTCATCGTCCATGGTGCGAAGACCCTGAGCGACTTCAGAGCAAAAGCTTTCCACCCTTTGTAGGGATTCAGCCTCGGCAGCACTGCTGGTTCGATTCGATTCGATCGCTGCCAGTTGTCGGTCCAGTTCTGATACTTCGGCTTCAATCGTCTTCATCTCGGCGCCATATCGATCCAGATCGAGCACCTCATCAAGATATGCCTCGGTAAGACGGTCTTTACGCCGCTCAAGCGATTTAGTTGAGCTTCGGAGCCTCTGCTCCTCCATCTCTGCCCCGTCAGAAACGCCCTTTGCTTCCAGTCGCAGCCGGTACTCGGATTCGATCAGATCCGGGCTTTGAAGCGTGTTCGAGATCGCGTCCCAGACAGACTCTTCGATCGCGTTCGCCCGGATGGAGCGGGCCATGCACTTCCTGTCATGGCCGGATACGACAGCGTCCTTGTTAGTGCATCGGTAACGGCGAACACCCATCGAGGCAGCACCCGAATACGTGCCTCCACAACCCGGGCACCGGATGAGGCCGCGCAATAGATAGGTATACCGCTTGTTGTTGCGGCGTGCGTTTTTGGCATTCCTTATCAATTGTTCCTGCGCGGCCGACCAGGTTTCCTCACTCACAATGGCCGGTACATCGATGGTGATGTGTTCTTCTGACGGCCTTGAAATCCTTCCCGTCTTCCTGTTGTTGTACGGATCCGTGTTGATCCTCTTACGAGGGAATACGGCGCGTGTTCGCTGGTACATGAATGCGCCCTTGTTGGCGGGGTTCTGCAGGATCCGGTTGACGGTGGTCGGCTTCCACTGCGCAGCACCACGGGCTGTTGGGATGCTCCGGGCGTTCAATACGACCGTGATGGCCCGGGTACTCAAGCTGTCGTCCAGAAGTAGCCTGTACATCTCCCGGACCACCGATGCTTCGAAATCGTCCAGTACAAGCGTGGCGCGAGATGAATCGGTCCGCTTGATCATTCGGAAGCCGTAGGCTGGCGATCCAGAGACGATGAACCCTTGCCTCGCCCAGTACAGCTTTCCCCGGCGTGTGCGTTCAAGGATCTTCGTCCGTTCGTACTCTGCAAAAGCACCCTGCATGTGCAACAAGAGCTTTCCTTCCGGGGTGTCATCCGCCGCTCCCGTGAGGAACACGACCTCGACGCCCTTCTGGGTGAACTCTTCGTACAGGATGATGAGCTTGGCGCCCGACGCCAGTCGGTCGGGTGCAGGAACGAATATGCGTCCGACCTCGTCGGCCGATACACGGTCCCTCAACCTGTCCAGGGCGGGACGCTCCAGCGTGTCGCGGCCGTAGCCCTCGTCGACGAACTCGACAACTGGACCTGGGCCCAGATCAGCCTGTACCGCTTGCCGGAGCTCCGCCAGTTGGCTCTGGACGGTTTCTTCCTTCTCCTGGCGCCGACCGCTCACTCGGGCATACAGAGCGTCGATCTTCATGACTACACCATCTTCGTTCGCTGAGTTGACCGGTCGGAAGAATTGAACGCACTTTACACCGGCGTCCCGGATATGAGCCCGCTCGGTCCAGTGGATGCGGCACCCGGTCAGGGGCGCTACGACGGTGGGTCGTCGAGCGTGTCTCTCGGTGCGATCCGCTTTGAACTATCTGAATAGGAAGTTTCGATCTCATCGTCGCCTGCACGAACGAAATCGAGGATCAACGCGTACGCCCGGCTGATTCGCCGAACGGCATCGGGGTGCGGCAGGAAGACGATCTCGACTTCCCACGGCACCGGTGCATGATCCTGGAGACGTTTAGTTCCCACCCCATAATCGTGCAAAACCGGGCGATTCAACTGGTGACGGTTAAGCTTTCCTTAACTGGCCCCTACGCAAACTGAAAGCTCTGATGCATTGACGAAAACGACGCCCAATATCCGGTCCCTGGCCGAAATCGAGAACCGATTCGATCTATTCAAGGCGTCCGAAACCTACATAAGGTTGCAGGAAAAAGTCCTCGAGATCCTTGGACTTGATCATCCGATCACCACCTCGGAGTGGTCCAGGGAGTTCATGTCGAAGGCGTGGAGCAACACCGAGTACATGGGGTGGTGGGAGGAGATGCGCACTGAGGCCCACAAAGCAGGTCTTTCGGAATCCGTAGTCGAGTTGACGTGTCTGGTCGAGGATCTCGATCTCGGTGCCATCGTAAGAGTGCCGTCCTGGCCCACGGTGACCGTCGTGGCATCGACCAACGACCGGGAGTTCCTTGGCTGTCTTCTGTACTGGTCCATGCGGGTCGGTGCAGAGCTGGATTTGAACATCCGTGTTGCTTTTCTGGAGGGCGATCAGGAGCGCGGCATATCGGTACAACCGTGGAGTATTCCAGAGCCAGAAAGACCACTCGATCTCTCAACGATGCCCGGGCGTGAGCAAGCACTTTCGGTGAGGATCGAGTTTCCGCCGTCGATCCCATTTGAAGAGATCGTGGACTTTGCCCGGAGGTCGAGACAGGCGGGCCGCAAAGTGTTGCGCCGACTTGGTTACGACATGTCAATCCGTGAACGTATCACGGAGGAGCCTGATCTGTACTCGGTGACGGTCGTTTCTTCTACCGACGATCCGGAGTTTATGGAACGTCTTGTTTGCAGTGCCAGAGATGTTGGCACGGAACAGGACCTGGAGATCAAGGTTGCCTACCTGTATGGCGACGGTGCGCAGTGGAATGCTGAATCACCGGAGACATCGATTGGCACGGCGGGGACGTTAGAACTTGACGCCCGTCCACCTCGGGAAACTGCGCTCTCGATCCAGCTTTGTTTCCGACCCTCAATCACCTCAGCGGTGATCTCTGCGCTTGTCCCGCGTGCAAGGGAAGCTGGACGTGAGTTACTCCGGCGACTCGATTACCAGGTGCCGAAGCGTGAGCGTTCGTCGGGGAAGGCCGAGTTGGCAGGAGCCCTGCAGTTGCACATCCAATCACCATCGAAACGGCAAACCGGTAACATCCTCGACGACATGCTCGGCGCCGAGATCTTTGATAAATTACCGGCCCATAGGCGACGACGGCTACAGGACGAGATCAAGTCGAATCGTCACCGCCTTCGAAATCGGGCACGCCGATACGAGTAATAGACGGGTCAGATCTCTTCCTCGCAAGTCCCCGGTGCCGTCTGGACCCACCTGTGTCGAGACATTGATCGCCGTTGGCTGGACGCTGGTGCTGTCGCCTCGGTGACAAGGACGGGGTAGACCTCGCCCAACTGTCGAAGCGGAGCCTCGGTGACGTCGCGGGCGTTCAATTCCTTAAGGAAAGCTTAAACGCGACCGGGATAGATCGCCGTCTTGCTACGTTGGTATCTGGCGGACCTGGTCGGTTGCATGGATTGAGCCCCTGAGGGGGTTCTGTCAGAACTCAGAACCCGGGCGGGGTAGCATCGTCAAAATCGAGACGAGGAGCTACCGATGTCCTGCCCTCACTGCCTATCGACGTCAGTCACTAAACGGAAGCGCCGCACCTCACTCGGCTACCTGACCTTCTCCTGCCGGACTTGCCGACGTCGATTCAATGAACGGACCGGTTCGCCCTTCAACGATCTCCAGTTCCCCACCGATGTCGTGTTGCTCGCCGTCCTCTGGCATCTGCGTTACAAGCTTGGGTTTCGCGATGTAGCGGAACTCCTCCTGCAGCGCGGCATCGAGGTCAGCCACGAAACCATCCGTGTCTGGGAGTTCCGCTTTGCGCCCCTGGTAAGTCAGAATCTGCGCGCCAGGCGACGCGGTAAGTCCGGCCGCTCCTGGTACCTGGACGAAACCTACGTGAAAGTCGGCGGCCGCTGGTGCTACCTCTACAGGGCGATTGATCGAGATGGAAACCTCCTGGATACCATGCTCAGCGAGCGCCGTGACCGAGAGGCGGCACGGCGCTTCTTGCGCCGGTTACTTGAAGGTGCCGCACAGAAGCCGCTACGCCTGACGACCGACCGACACCCTGCCTACAGGAAGGCGATTCGCTGGATCGTGGGCCGAAAGGTCCTGCACCGGCAGAATCGGTACCTGAACAACCGGATCGAGCAGAACCACAGGCCGATCAAGCAGCGCTACTACCCGATGTTAGGTTTCAAACGGTTCGATTCGGCCAGCCGATTCTGTACGGCTTTCGACGAACTACGCCATTACCTGAGAATCCGGCCGACTGGTGGCGAACCGGTGACATCATCTAGACGACGAGAGATATTCGCCACTCGGTGGTCAACCCTGATGGCCGAGCTGGCTGGCTGATCGCTCAACCGCTTACTGGGCCTATTCGTCTCCGTGACGGGTGGAGCCCTGAGATCTGACAGAACCGTTCAAGTCGTGATACGAGCGCGGCGGTTTCGGGCGTGCATTGATCCATGCGTACGACGCGTGGGACGCGGCCATGCCGGGCCGGCCGGCGTCAACC
>JADFQR010000176.1 GCA_022561735.1 Chloroflexota bacterium
TCCACACGTCATCACACGGGGCCGCCGGGCGTCGGAAACACAGGTTCTTTCCGGCAGCGAAACACTCGCCGCCGCCGGGGTTGACGTGGTGGAGACGGATCGCGGCGGTGAGGCCACGTATCACGGGCCGGGCCAGCTCGTCGCCTACCCGATCATCGATCTACGCAGCATGGGCCTGGGGCCGGTCAGCTATGTCGCTGCGCTCGAACGGGCGATTATCGAAACGCTGGCCGTGTACCTGGTCGACGCGCATCGCGTGTCCGGCCACACCGGTGTCTGGGTCGGCGGAGACGGCGAAAACCCGGGCGCCGGCAACAACCCGGCCGGGCGAAAAATAGCCGCCATAGGCGTCCGCATCAGCCGTGGTGTGGCGATGCACGGTCTTGCGCTTAACGTGTCGACCGAGCTGTCGATGTACAACCACATCGTGCCGTGCGGCATGCCCGGGTTGGACGTGACGTCCATCGAGTCCGAGCAGGGCGCAGCGCCGCCCGTCAGGATTGTCGGGGAGCTGCTGGCGGAGCGACTGGCGTCCGCGCTGGGCGTCCGGTTGGAAGACGTCCCCGCCACTCGGCCGGGCGTCTGACCTGCGACGTAGCCGACCGCGCTCATGGCACTTCGTTATTCAGGCCAGGACCGCGATTCGATGTAGCGGTGTGCTGCTATCGCCGCCGTCGCGCCGTCGCCCGCCGATGTGACCAGTTGCCGGGCAGACCCGGCCCGTATGTCGCCGACCGCATAAAGGCCGGGTGCAGTCGTGCTCATCGACAGGTCGGTCTCGACGTGCCCGCCGCCGTCCAGCGCGACGATTTCCGACAGGTACGACGATCGCGGGTCGGTACCGACAAAGATGAAGACGCCGCTCACCTCCAGCGTCGACTCCTCTCCCGAACCGGCGTCCTTCACGCGAACGCCTGTCACACCAGAATCACCGCCCAGCACCGCGGTCACCGTGACCCCGTAACGGACCTCGATCTTGTCGTTGTCGCGCACACGTTCCGCGAGAAGCGACTGGCCGGAAAAGCTGTCGCCCCGGACCAGCAAAATGACCCGGCTGGCGAACCCGGCCATCGTCAACGCCTCGTCCAGCGCGCTGTCGCCGCCGCCGACGACCGCAACGGTTTCGTTGAGGAAAAATGCGCCGTCGCAGGTCGCGCAGTTAGATACGCCGCGGCCCCGGAACTGTTCCTCGCCATCAACGCCGAGGCTGGCAAAGTCAGACCCGGTGGCGGCGATCACAGCCCTGGCGCGGAACCGGCCTTCGGGCGTTGAAAGCGTCAGGTATGGCTCGTCCGACTCGATCGCCTCGACCTCGGTGAACATGCGCACCTCGGCACCGGCCTCAGATGCCTGGCGCTCGATCAGCGGTGCGAGGTCAGCGCCCAGCAGACCGTCCGGGAACCCGGGAAAGTTCTCAATCTTTTCGGCGTTTATCACCTGCCCGCCGGGCATCATCCCCTCAAGCACCACCGTCTTGAGCCCGAGGCGCGCACCGTACATGGCGGCCGTCAGCCCCCCCGCGCCAGCGCCGATCACCACAAGATCAAAACCCTCCGGTTGCTCGGTCATTCGCTGCGTTGCTCCTTCAGAGCGCTGTTGAAGATCAAGTGGAGCGTGCCTTGAAAGTGTGATCGGCGCGCTGGATTGCCGTCTTACCGGGAACGACGGTTCGGGTGGAGTAGTCGGCGACAGGCCGGGCGATCCTGTCAGCGGGTCAAATCATGCCCTGGTCACGGACCTGCTTCAGGGACTTTTCAAAAGCCTCCAGCGTTGTGGCGATATCGTCATCGCTGTGGACCGCCATCATCAGGAACCTGCGGCCGTTGTCGACACCGTTGTTGAACATCGCCATCTTGAACTCGTGGTCGGCGTTTGCGCTCATCGGTGTTCCTGTCGGCGTGCCCTGGATAATCCCCCATTCGTCCACCTCGGCGTCGATTCCGATGCGCGTGTGAATCATCGACCCGATCCCGTAAGCGTGGCCGGAAATCTCGATCCGGCCGAAAACCTCGTTTAACCCGGCCTTCAACTTCTGTCCCGCGGCGTCCGCCTTCTCGTTCACGTCGCTGTTCGCCACCAGCTCAAGCGCGGCGATCCCGGCGACCGCCGATAGCGGATTACCGTTGAACGTGCCCTGGTGCAGCATCTGGCCGCGTTCGATCGTGTTCAGGATGTCTGCCTTGCCAACCACCGCGCCACCCGGCAGCCCGCCTCCAAGGATCTTGGCCAGTGTGCAGAGGTCCGGCGTGACGCCGAACAACTCCTGTGCGCCGCCCCGGGACGCCCGGAACCCGGTTACGACCTCGTCCAGGATGAAGACGACATCGTGCCTCGTTGTCACATCCCGGATCTCCTGCAGGAAGTCGGGATGTATAGGCGTGCCGCCCATGTGTGCGCCGGTGGCTTCGATAATGACCGCTGCGACATCGTTCCCTTTGATCGCCGCCTCGACGGCCCCGATATCCCCGGGTTTCAGCACGATCATCGTGTCCAGAACCTCGACCGGGATACCGTCCATCCCGGTCGTGCCGCCGGCGTTGGCGTAGTCCGACCAACCGTGGAAATGATCGAAGAACTTGATGACCTTCGTCCGGCCGTTGTAGGCCCGCGCCATGCGAATCGCCATCATCACGGCCTCGGTGCCGGACGATGTAAACCGGACCTTCTCTGCGCACGGTATGAGTTGCTTGACAAGGTCAGCCCAGCGGATCTCCAGGTCTGACGATGCGCTCAGATGCGTGCCGAGCGCCATCCTGTCCTGGACCGCCTTCACGATCGCCGGATGGGCCTGGCCCAGGATCATTGAGCCGTGGCCCGTGTTGTACTCGACGTACTCGTTGCCGTCCACGTCCCATTTACGACTGCCCGCGCCGTGCGACATATGGATGGGGAACGGTGACATGTTGCGGGCTTCGTGCGTGACGCCCTTTGGGAAGTTCAGTTTCGCCCGCTCGTAAAGTTCTTCCGACTTCGGGTGAAGCTCGTAGTAGCGGTCTTCGATCGCTGTGCGGGCCATGGTGTGAGCCTCCGTTGTGGAGTTCCGAAGTCGATTCGCCGGGTTCGTCCGGGTGACTTCCGGGCCGGTGAAGCGCGATTCCCGTAGAGCCTTGAAATTCAGGTTGGCTGCTATTCTATGCGCTCGATTTCCCGGTTCGCTGCGCCTCGTGCGCGGCCTTTGAACGGCCGTTACGGCCAGGCGGTATCCGTGCCAGAGAGCTTCATCACGCACCTTGAGTGCAGCTACTGCGGCGAGACCTTTGAGTCAGGCAAGCCGATGCGCACCTGCACATCCTGCGAGAAGGTGTTGTTCGCCCGTTATGACCTTGATAAGGCGGCGGGCGCAAAGGCTGAACTGCAGGGTCGAGACCCGAACATGTGGCGCTACCGCGAGGTGATGCCCGTGAAAGACGCGGCCAACATCATCACGCTGGGCGAGGGAATGACGCCGATCATCGACGCCGTTCGCCTTGCCGCGGAGGTCGGTTCACCGCGGCTCCTTCTCAAGGATGAGGGCGTCTGCCCCACCGGGTCCTTCAAGGCGCGCGGGCTATCGGCCGCCGTGTCGATGGCGAAAGAGCTAGGCCTCATGAAGCTCACCATGCCTTCTGCTGGCAACGCCGCAGGCGCTATGGCCGCTTACGCTGCTGCCGGAGGGCTTGAGGCCAACGTGTTCATGCCGAAGGACGCGCCCTATGCCAACCAGCTTGAATGTATAGCGTACGGGGCGACTCTGACCCTGGTTGACGGCTTCATAAACGACGCCGGCCGGGTTTCCGCGGAGGCCGCTGCGGAGCGCGGGCTGTTTGATATTTCGACCCTCAAAGAGCCGTACCGGGCCGAGGGCAAGAAGACGATGGGCTACGAGATCGCAGAGCAGCTCGGCTGGAGTCTGCCGGACGTGATCGTCTAT
>JADFQR010000177.1 GCA_022561735.1 Chloroflexota bacterium
GCGGGCCTGGTCGGGGATCGGGCCGAGGTCAGAGGCGCGTGCTGAACACACGGCAACCCTCCTTGAAGATGGCAAGGTGCTGGTATGCGGGGGACTCGGCACGCAGGGCGTCCTGCAGTCGGCGGAGCTATTTGATCCCGAGGCCGGAACATGGGCCTCCGTTGATCCGATGACGGGAGACCGCGTCCGCCACACGGCGACCAGGCTCAAAGACGGCCGGGTGCTTATCGCGGGAGGGTTTTCGGAGGCCGGAAACCAGGCCACTACTGAGATTTTTAACCCGCATACCGCAACCTGGGATGACGCACACACGATGGAGGCGCCGCGCTGGCGTCATACCGCGACGATCCTCCTGAACGGCGAAGTTCTCGTGGCCGGAGGCGAGGACGATGCCGGCGGCAAGATGCGCACGGCGGAAGTGTTCAATCCCGGGACCGAGATGTGGGAGTCCGTGTCGCCGATGGAAGGCGAGCGTTATGACCACTCCGCGGTTCTGCTGGATGATGGAAGGGTGATCGTCATGGGCGGTTACGGCGGAACCCGAACCCTGGCGAGCGCTGAGATTTACGACCCCTACTCGGCCGCGTGGGAGTCTGCCGGGTTCTGCAAGAGCGCCCGGATGTGGCACAGCTCCCACCTGCTGCCAGATGGCCGGGTGCTCGTCGCCGGAGGATACTCGGACGGCTCCATCCGCTCGTCATGCGAGCTTTTTGACCCCTCAAGCGGTGGATGGGCGGCGGCGCCAAAACTAAAGGCCAACCGATATTCCCATACCGTCTCCACCATGCCTGACGGAGACCTCCTCGTAGCGGGCGGCTTCAACAATGACGGAACACTTGACTCCGCGACGATCTTCCGGGTCTCAGAAGGCAGATGGGAAGAGACCGGCGCACTGGCCGAGGGCCGGTTCGACCATCGCTCGGTGGAGATGGAAGACGGCCGGATCCTGGTTGTCGGCGGACGCGGTAAAGACGGCGTCCTGGTGTCAGCCGAGATCTACAGCCCGTCACGCGGGAGCTGGCAATCCGCCGGGGAGATGCCCGGGGCCACGACAGAGCATTCCGCGACGCGCTTGAAGGACGGGAACATACTCGTCGCAGGCGGTTCGAACGATGAGAAGATTTCGAACGCCGCCTACATCTTTGATATCGAACAGGGGAAGTGGCGTCACGTAGAACGGATGCTGCGAAAAAGACGCGGCCACAGCGCAATTGCGCTTGGCGACGGGCGCGTGCTCGTAACCGGCGGATGGGACGGATCGGATTTCCTTCAAACGACGGAACTGTACGACCCCTCTAAAAACCGGTGGATGAAGATAGAGCCGATGTCACGGGCCCGCTTCAACCATGTGTCCGTGCTGTTGAAAGACGGCCGCGTATTGATCGCCGGCGGCATATCCGATGATGGCGCCATCGCAGGCTGTGAGGTGTTCAGCCCCATCGTCGGCTCCTGGGCGCCCGTTGGCGATATGGCCCGTGCTCGCTACCTCCACTCTGCCGTGGTCCGGGAGGACGGTTCCGTAGTTGTCGCAGGCGGCCGGGCTGACGACTCCTCCTGTGTGGCGACGGCCGAGGTTTTCGATCCGGCGACGCGTGGCTGGACTCAGGCCGGCCGCATGGCGCAGGCCCGGACGTGGCACACCGTGTCTCTCCTCCGTGACGGCCGGGTCCTGGCCGCTGGCGGGTATGCCGAACAACTCGGGGGAGGCCACTTCCTGGACTCTGTCGAGATACTGGACGTGGCTGCATGAAGCGCGCCCTCCGAGCGCCGCTGGAAACTAACCTGCTCGGTCGGTTTTTACGCGCGCCGGTTGGTGATCGTGCGGACGCAACGTGCGTCGCGCGATGGCACGATGACTCAAACGGCTCAGCGATCCGATTGAAAGTTCAGGAACCGGGGAAGATTCGCCCGCCCGCCGCTCCCTCCCCATTGAACTTCCGGTCAGCATTTCCCGGCCAGCATTCCAAGGTGTCAGTTAGAGGGAGCCACGCGTCCAGCGATGGTGGAAAACAAGGATCAAGCACGCCGAATCGGCAAGTACGCCATCCTGGAAGAACTCGACGGAGACGGCCTCACCCGCGTGTACCGAACCTTCGATCCCTCATCGAGCCAGATGGTCGCGCTCAAGGTGTTGGGCGAGGAACTCGCCGCCGATTTCAGCTTCTCCCAGGGTTTCGAGGCCAGCGCGGAGGCGATCGCCGGAGTCGATCACCCGAACCTCGTGCGCATCTTCACCGTCGGCAAGCACGAGGGCGCGCCTTACGTAGCACAGGAGTTTCTGTCGGACGATCTCGGCGCCATCGTCAACCTCGCTGAGCCGATCAAATTTGAACGCGCGGTAGAGCTGGGCAAGCAGATCCTCGCAGGACTGGCCGCGGCCCACGCTGTTGAGGTCCTCCACTGCACGCTGAAACCGTCCAACGTCCTGATCGGCACAGACGGGCAGGCCAAGCTGGTCGATTTCGGAATGATCCGAACGGCGGACATCTCCACCGCGATCGATCGCGGCGGTGACCAGGCCAGGATGCTCCAATACATCTCTCCCGAGCAGGCCCGAGACTTCGCGGTCGATGCCCGAACTGACGTGTACGGAGCCGGTTGCCTCCTGTATCACCTGTTCACCGGTAAGGCTCCGTTTGAAGGGTTAGATCCGGGCCCGGTGGTGCGCTCCCAGATCGGGGACGATCCGACACGACCGGTCGAGATTCACACAGATCTCCCGGAGCGGATCTCAGATCTGATCATGGTTGCGCTGGCAAAAGACCCGGCGCAACGATTCCAGTCGGTGGTGGATATGGCCGCCGCGCTGGACGGAGCGATCATCGCCATTAACGAGCCGGAAACGGACCCGGGCAAACGTAAGAAACGGCGTGGCGCGGCCGACCCTCAGGGTCCGAAGCCAAAATTTAAGGGTGGCATCGCGTACGTCATGCCCGCGGGTGAATGGCAGACCGGACAACCCCTGGCCGCAGCACGAGCGGAACACACGGCGACAACACTGCGGGATGGCAGGGTCCTTGTGGTGGGTGGCCAGCGCGATGCCGGAACGGCCGAGATTTTCGACGCTTTTGAAAACCGCTGGGGTTCCGCCGGTTCCATATCACACCCGCGAACGCGCCACACAGCCATCCTGTTATCTGATGGCAAAGTGCTTATCGCTGGCGGGTACAAGAACCTTGAACCGTTCGGCGGTTGTGAAATCTACGACCCGGAGTCCAACAACTGGTCTTCCGCACCGGAGATGCTGGTCGTGAGAGCTGGCCATACAGCCGCCCTGATGAGAGACGGCAAAGTGCTGGTTGCCGGCGGTTACGGCGCGAACGGAATTGAAGCCTCTGCGGAGCTGTTCGACCCGCGCACATCGGAGTGGACGCGTGTCGGCTCCATGGTCAGTCAGCGCGCGGAAGCGGTCATGATCGGGCTGCCCTCCGGCAACGCCGTGGTCTTCGGCGGACTCGGCGAAGACGGACGTGAGGCGTCGGTAGAGATATTCAAACCGGTCACTAACTCGTGGGCGCCTGGAGAGCCGATGAAGGTCGCCCGCAGCCGCCACACCGTCTCCGTGCTGCACAACGGCCGCCTGCTTGTCGTCGGCGGTGAAGACGAGGACGGCGACCCTGTGTCCGCCGCCGCAATCTTTGACCCGTTTCGCGGGACGTGGACCAACGCAGGGGAGCTCACCGATCCGCGGTCGCAACATTCAGCCACGGTCCTTCCGGACGGACGCGTCGTCGTCACCGGCGGCATGGACGAAGAGGTACAGCTTCTCTCGACCGAGATATACGACCCGGCTTCAAACCTGTGGTCGCTTGCCGCCAGCCCGGAGTCGGCTCCCCTCTGGCACACCTCCAGCCTGCTCGCCGACGGGCGCGTCCTGCTCTCCGGCGGATACGTGGATGA
>JADFQR010000178.1 GCA_022561735.1 Chloroflexota bacterium
CGGGCCGTTAGACTTTGAAGTCCGGCCCGGAGGGATGGCTGAGTGGTTGAAGGCGACGGTCTTGAAAACCGTTGTAGGCGGTAACGTCTACCGTGGGTTCGAATCCCACTCCCTCCGCCAATTGAACGTGGCTTATGGCGACGCTGGCCGCGTACCTTGTCGGTACCTTGCGAATACGGACGCCAACCGCATGGGCCTCGCTGGTGACCGGCTGACGCAGGTTTATGGAATCCGCACGCGCGTTCCCGGCCAACTGTCGCAGGCGGGGTGGCCCGAGGCCTGGATCAAGACCATCGATCACAGCGGCCGGAACGATGTGAACGCTATCCGAAGGTCGACATCGAACGCGGAGTATTCGGGGAGGTCCCGGATGTCGACCGGCACAAGCAGCGACACGGCGTAGCGCGTTCCGTCGGTCACGAACCAGTGGGTGGTCTCGTGCCATTCCCGGCCGTTGAACGTGAACGTTGACTGGAACTCATGACCCCTGATCGTTTTTGAGTTACTGATCTTCGTTCGGAAGATAGCGATGCTCTCGGAGACGATTTCGTAGTTGGACCAATCGGGCGCAGGTGAGACGGTCCACTCCTCACGGAAGAACAGGGCATCCGGATACAGGAACGGGTCTACTGAAATCAGGCTCACACGGACCGTTGCCTGGTTGGTTCCGTCCCACACGTCCACTCTTGAAGAGTCTGATTCTTCCACCCTCCAGCCGTTCGGAACGTTGATCTGCCACCCACTCGCCGGACTCGTGTAGATTCCGTTCGGGAAACGTGGGTCAGACGCTGGCGCCATCGCCGGAGCGATCCCTCCCGTCCGCATAAAGCCGTAGCGATCTTCCAGGGTCTGGCTGGAGATAGCGAACCCGAGCCCTTCAACGATCCCGGGACCGGGACTGGAACGGACGGTATACGTGTTCAAGCCCGCGATCTCGCCGGTATCCAGTAGCAGCGGGCCTCCGCTTTGCCCGGCGTCGGTTACTGCATCGGTCTGAATTTCGTACCGGTCTATCGCGGACACGTACTGAAGGCCTGACACGGTCCCTTCAACCACAGTGAAGGCATCTGGGACGGCATCTGGCCCGTCTCCCGACGGGTACCCGAGGGCCAGGACGGAGGCGGTCAGACGCACAGCGTTCGGATCGGCGAACGGGAGATTTTTGAAACCCGGGTCACAGCAGATCTGCAGGACGGCCAGGTTGCGTGGCACGTCAAACCCGACTAGCGAGGCCGTGTACGTATCGGAATCGTTCACCGTCACGCTGATCTGATCACCCCCGTCAACAACGTGATAGTTGGTCAGGATGTACGCGGTCCCCGCCTCCGGGTCGACTTCAACGATGGCTCCAGAACCGACCGTTACATCAGTGCTGACCCGGACCACCGAGCCACGCACCCGCTCGAGCATCTCAGCCCGCGACTCAATATCGGGGATGGCGGTCGCAGTTGGGATCGCCTCTGCAATCGAATTCTCGGCCGGGTACGGAGACGATGGTTGCGTGGGAACCGGGGTCGGTGAGGGAGTCACAGCGATCGCCGGCATCGGTGTCGGCTGCGGCGCGGCGGTCGGCGCCGGCAGCGGCCCTGGTGTTGGGACCGGGGTCACGGCCACCGGAACGAAGGCCGGTACGGCAGTGCTCGTCTCAGCAGTCGGCGACGGAGTCGATTCGGCCACCGCTGCGATGGCCGGTTCGATGACCACGACCGGGTCCGGCGGGGAGTTCAGGGCCGCCACGAATGTTACGTCCGTGTCCAGCACAGGCGTTTCGATAACGGTCGCGCCCCCGCCGGAGCATGACACGATCGCGATCGCTGAGAGTCCTGCGCCAAACGCGATCAACTGCCGCATACAGATCATTCATGACCTCTGAATCGTAGCGTTTGAAACTTCCAAATCGCCCAACGGACCGCCTGCGATGCTGGTTGCCGTGGAGGCGAGGACCCGGGCAGATCCGCCTTTATGGCGCAGGTAACGCTTAGTACGGATTACCTGGCCGCATCCAGCGTTGCCGAGGGATGCCCGGGGCCACCGTTTCTTATGCCGACGCGTCGCGCTGCGGCTTCCGCCACTCCCGCGTTCCGAGATACGTCGATCGCGTCGTGGCGAAAGCCCCTGTAAGGATCACTGCGGTCTTTACGCAGCTTTCTGCACAGACGCAGGGGCCTTTTCGCTTTCGTCTCCACCTACCGACACCTTGAGCCGGGGCACCGCTTTGAACGGCCGGGCGAGCAGTTGGAGGTCTTTGATGACTGTCCACGGCCAGAGCTTTCGCTCCTGCCAGGCGACGTCCAGGTATACGGCGGTAAAAGAAGCGATCAAGGCCGCAAACGGGTGCAGGCCAAGGACCATCGGGCCTCCGGCAACGCCGTCCGCCACGATGGTTTCTGCCACGACGATTCCGAATAGCGATATCGCAGTCACCCGAAGCTTGTCACTCTGGGACCTTCGGAGAAACTCGTACCAGAACGTGCCAAATGCGAACGCGAACACGCCAAGAGCGGCAACGTTTCCAAGATCAATCATGTAAATCGTTCCATGTGTGAGGTTTGGGGTCCTCTGGATGGAAACAGTACGAAGCCCCGGTAGACCTAAAGGTGTGCGATCGATTGTGTTAGGTGTGACGGGGTGCGGCCGGATCGGCATGACTCCGAAACAGCGCACAGGACCCCCGGGCCGGGGGCGTGATCGTGATCCGCGGTTGAGCTGGCGCGGCAGACAGGTTGTGCCCGGGCGTGAGCGCCTGCGCCCCTGCGCCCTTGAGCGTCTGCGCCATTTGGCAGCGCAGTGCGCACCGATGCGGCGAACCGGAAGCGCCTGTCAATCCGTAATTACGATGTCGCGATAGCGTGTCCGCCAGAACGGTTACGCCTTGCGGTCATTACTTCATTACAAGGGGTCGTGGCAGAACACGGAGGCTGCTAGCCCGCCGGATGGCGCAATGCCGAAGTCCGGGTGGAATCAGCGGTATTCGCGATCGTCCGGCGCGCTAGTTAAGCGTGGCGGTGCCTGTGGGGAAGTTCGGGTAGCCGGGGTTCAGGATGTAGGTGTGGTGGGACACGGCGGTGACCGGCACTGTGCCCACAAGCGTCCGCAAATTGAACGGCGCTGGCGAGTCGTCCGGTTCCGGCTCGATCGTCACGTAGATCGGCATGCCTGACAGGTCGACCGGGAATTCGAGCCCCGGCGGCGCATTGAGCAGGTAGTCCTCGCCCGGCTCCGGCGGCCCGTGGAAGAACAGGTCAAGTTTCAGACCATCCTTCTGAAACAACTTCCACCCTTCGTCGCCCGTAAACAACTCGACCCCGTTCTCGCCCTGGACCACTACCGAGACGTACTCGTCAAACATCACGTCATAGATATCGTCAGTGTTCATATCCGCCGGCCCGCTGTACGGGGCTGACATGTCGATGTCCCACGGGTCCCAGAACTTTCCGGTCGTGACGGGTTGGCCCTCGATATCGACAAACCCCTCGTAGAGCCAGCCTTCCGGTAGCTCGGGAAGGAAAAGGCCGCGCGGGTCCGGCTCAAGCTGGTCGACAGCGCGCCGGAACCAGATACCGCTTTTCTCGTTAGTGCGCAGATGGCCGTCCGTGGGCGTCGCCAGGATGTAGAAGCCGTTGGCGTTCTCGAACGTTTCGCCGATAGCGCCCGCGTCACCCACGGACAGGGTCGCTACGCCGTCAGAAACATCTCCCGCCAGGAAACGGGTCGCTGATGGCACGGCGTCCGTGTCGCCTGACGGCTCGATCGACACCATGACAGAGGTCACGTTATCGATGCCGGTGTCGATGCTGAACCGGCCACCGGCGATTGTCGCGCCGGAAAGTGTCACGAGCTGGCCATCGGCGGTGACATTGAATTTGCCGACAGATAAGGGCGCCCCGT
>JADFQR010000179.1 GCA_022561735.1 Chloroflexota bacterium
CCCGCCTGCCCGTCCTACCGTCGCGACCCACCATTCGATATCCTTAAATTCCGCAGACACCGGGCGACCGGATCTCTCCAATAGGACCGTCACCATGAAACGTCTCTCTCTTCTGCACCTTCTCTTCACCGTCACGCTGCCACTCGCCGCAGCTGCTCAGCAAGCCCTACCCTACGATGTGGCCATCGTTGGAGGGCGAGTGATTGATCCCGAGACGGGGCTCGACGCTGTTCGCAACATCGGCGTGCGCGGCGATCTCATCGCCGTGGTCACCGAACAGGACCTCGACGCGAGAACAACGATCGATGCCCGAGGTCTCGTAGTTGCACCCGGGTTGATCGACATCCTGGCGAGTCCACCGACCGCCGACGAGGCCGCCGTCTTCAAGGTCTTCGACGGCGTGACCTCCGTCATTTCGATGCACGGTGGGCCGGTCGATGCGAACGCTTGGTATGCCGAACGCATCTCGGCTGGTTTGTATCACCACTACGGCACGACGGTGGGGCACGGAGCGTTGCGCGTGGCGGCAGGCATAACGGACCGCTATGCGGCCGCGACGCCGGCACAGGTCGAATCGATGGTACGCATGGCCCGCGCGGCTTTGGAGGCCGGCGCTGTGGGCATAGGGTTCGGCGTTGCATACGTTCCGGGCGCATCCCGTCTGGAGGTGCTCCGACTCTTTGAGTTGGCCGCCGCTGAAGACGTTCCCAGCCACCTGCATATCCGCCACTTCGGCCCCGTGCCGGCGTCGAACAGCAGCCTGGATGCCGTGGAGGAAGTTATTGCGGCGGCTACCGTCACCGGCGCGTCGGCACAGATCGTACACATTGGAAGCATGGTGGGCGATCCGGCGGACATGAAGACGGCGCTGTGGATGATCGAGGGGGCTCGTGATCGTGGTATAGACGTGATGGCCGATGTCTATCCCTATACGGCGGCCTCCACCGGGCTCGGCACGACGACGTTCGACGACGGATGGCAGGAACGGTTCGGAGGGATCAGCTACGGCGATCTGGAACTCGTGTCCAGCGGCGAGCGGCTGACCGCGGAGAGTTTCGCCTCGCTCCGGGTGCAGGGCGGTGTCCCCGTGATCATTCACTACATACCCGAGGAAACCATCCGCGCCGCTTTGACTCATCCATTCGTGATGGTCGCGAGTGACGGTGTCATCAGAAATGGCCGTGGCCATCCACGGGGGGCGGGCACCTTCGCCCGCGTGCTAGGGCGCTATGTGAGAGAGCAAGGGGTGTTGAGTCTTGCGGAGGCCATCGAGAAGATGACCTTGATGCCGGCCCATCGGTTGGAACGGTCCGTGCCGGCCATGGTAAGGAAGGGTCGCATCCAGAGAGGAGCCGACGCGGACATCATCGTGTTCGACCCTGCTACGGTGATCGACCGCGCGACCTTTGCGGAGCCCAATCGACGTTCGGTCGGTATGCGCTATGTCATCGTCGCAGGCAGCGTAGTGGTGTCGGATGGTGAACTTCAAGAGGACGTGAGGCCGGGACGGCCGATCCGGCGGCGGCGCTGCGATCGACCACCCTGCGCCAGACCCTCGAAGACGACATCCGCCGGATTCCTGAAGCCGTGCTTCAGTCGCTCGCACTGGACACTCAGAATTCCCGACCGGAGCCAGGAGAACCAACGCCGGGCGTGCCGTCCCCTGAGACCCCGGCCCGGGACGCGGACCCGGCCGCTCCTGTGGAGCCTCCCCGGGAGGACGAAGCCGGGCAGAGCCGCCTTTTCTGACGCCATTTTGGCTCGCACCCTGCTTTAACCGGGCACACCGCTCCCAAAACCGGCGAACTCGATTGCTTGCAGGTCGGAATCTACCCCCGCATCCCGCACAATGGACCGATCATCGACCGCCGTTTTACCTGGTTGCCCGGGAACATGAACCTGGACCCACCGGACACATTCCCGTCTTAGGAGCTGCATGGCCAACGATTTCCTGAAAATTCTTCCGCTCGGCGGTCTGGGTGAAGTCGGCAAGAACATGATGGTCCTCGAAACCGAGGAGGACATCGTGGTGATCGACGCCGGTGTCCTGTTTCCCGAGGACGATATGCCGGGTATCGATATCGTCGTGCCAAACGTTGAGTACCTGGTGGAGAACCTGGACCGCGTTCGGGCGATTCTGATTACGCATGGCCACGAGGACCACATCGGAGCGCTGCCGCACGTGCTGGAAGCGCTTCCCGTCCCGATTTACGCGCCCCCGATGGCGATGGCCCTGATCCGCAACAAGCTGCGTGAGCGCGGCCGCCTGCGAGACGCTGACCTGATCACGATCGGGTCCGGCGAGCGGTTCAAGTTTGGCAACACACTGGAAGCTGAATGGTTCAACGTTTGCCACAGCATCCCTGATGCGATGGGCATCGCCCTGCGTACCCCGCTCGGGACGGTGGTGCACACCGGCGACTTCCGCATCGACAACGATCCGACCATCGGCGATCCGACCGATTTTGCAGCGCTGGCGGAGATCGCCGCTGACGGCGTATTCCTCCTCATGGCTGACTCCACGTACGCGGAGAACGAGGGGTATTCAGGCTCAGACCGTGAGGTGGCGCGAACGCTTCACGATGTGATCGGTGAAGCTGAGGGCCGGGTGCTGGTTGCCAGCTTCGCTTCCCAGATCGCCCGGTTGCAGATGGTCGCTGATGCGGCCGTCGCCCACGGCCGGCGGCTCGCCATCGTCGGCAGAAGCATGATCAACAACCTGAAAATCTCCCGGGATCTCGGCCACCTGAGCATCCGTGATGAGACGCTCATCAGCGCCCGGGACGCCCGGGGGCTCCCGGATCACCGGGTCATCTACATGAGTACCGGGGCACAGGGAGAACCTCAATCCGCCCTCGCCCGTATGGCGGCCGGGACGCACAACGATGTTGATATCCGCATCGGTGACACGATCATCATCTCGGCAACGCCGATCCCCGGCAACGAAACCGCTGTCAGCAACCTGATAAATGACCTGGTGGAGCAGGGCGCTCGCGTCATTACGCACAACACGCGTAATGTCCACGTCCACGGACATGCTGCGCGCGAAGAGCTTCGTACGATCCAGAACCTGCTGCAACCGCAGCACTTTGTGCCCATCCACGGTGAGTACCGGATGCTCAGGGCGCACGCCGATCTTGCGATTGAACACGGCGTACATGAAGACGATGCTCACCTACTGGTGGACGGAGACGTGCTGCGCCTGACCGAGGACGGTGGCGAGGTGGTTGACACCGTTCCCGCCGGTCACGTCTTCATCCACGGCCACGGCGTGTGGGACGAGCACGGCAACGTGATTGTTGAGCGCCGGCTGCTGGCGCGGGACGGGTTCGTCGTCGTGATACTGGGCCGCGACTCGCGCGGACACGTCGTCGGACGACCAAAGATCGTGTCGAGCGGGTTTGTCCACTACGCAGAGGCGGAAGTCTTGTTTGAAGATGCTGTAGAGGAGTTGGTCACCGTTCTTGACCGTGAATCCGGCCAATCTCTACAGTGGAGCGAGGTGGAAGCCGCAGTTAAGAAAACCGTCGGGAAATTCCTTACCCAGCGCACGCGCCGGCGCCCGACGATCATCCCTGTGGCGTTCGACGCCTGATCCCGTTCCTGCAAGGCAACGGAGACTAAACCGCGGGCATAACAAGACCTGCCCCGGTCGGTCGCCGGGGACCTTGCCGGGATTCCGGGTTTTTCCGTAGAGTCCTCGACCGGCTTGAGGAGACGCGATGCTGGTGGCGGGTATGCATAACATCGGATCGCTGGTGAGCTGGCTTGCCGCGAACACGTATTCGCGCGCCGTGACGATCAGCGTCGCCATCGCCACGAACGCATACGGGCGCGCAGCGACGATCATCATCGTCGTGACCGCCGTTCTCACCCTGCTGTTCTTCGACAATGT
>JADFQR010000180.1 GCA_022561735.1 Chloroflexota bacterium
GCCAGATCGAGAGCCCCTCGTCTTCGCTCGCTGCGATGATCCCCGGGTTTGCCAATCCGCCGTCAATCGACCGCCCGGTATCCGGTGGCGAGAGTTTCGAGATCGGGAAAACCCTGATTTACGTGATCGCAACGCCGGGACACACGCCCGGGAGCGTCTCCTACCTGTCGGGACAAGCCCTCTTTACCGGGGACACGCTGTTCCAGAACAGCATCGGCCGCTACGATCTGCCCGGCGGCGATGGCGAGCAGGAGTTGCAGAGCATCAAGGACAAGCTACTCACGCTCCCGGACCAGATGATCGTCTACCCCGGTCACGGCCCTTCGAGCACGATAGGCGAAGAGCGCGCCAACAACCCGTTCCTGCAGGAGATGTAGTCACCGGTCGGCAGGTGCGTCTCGGGTGTGAAGTGACACTGGCGCGCTAGAAACACTCCGGCCGGGGGCCGGAGCCCCTCACCTGTGCGTCCGGGGACATGGGTGTCATTTTAGACCGGGCACATGGGTACCACTTCTGGCTCCCAGGCGGGGGCGATCCGCACCACCAGTCCGGTGGCCCCATCCAGGAGACATATCTTGAGCGGTCCGAAGTAGACCGCCCAGTGGCGATCTGTCTCTTGCTTGAGGCCTACGAGTTCGCCCGTGAGCGCCTCGGACAGGTATACCTGCCCGCCTCTCCATTTGATCTCGCCGTTGCTGCGCACGCGGCGCACCGTGAGATCACCCGGGTACCACATCTCCGGTTCCCGTTCCGAATACCTCCTCTCAGAAGGCCGCCATACGCTGGATGGGGGCCTCTGGCCAAGCGCCTCGTGGGGCCGCACATCGTTGTACTCCTTCCGGAACGCATCGAACGCATCCTGCTGTTCACGCCGGTTCGCCCTGGGCGGGCTGAGAGTCTCCATCTTGAGGGTGAGGTGCATACGCTCGTGACGCCCGTTCTGCTCGGGATGTCCCGGCTCGATGCGCTCCGGCATGATTCCCAGCTTGATCCACCACACAACGAGACGGGTAAGACCGCCCAGGCCCGTCGATGCGAAGGGGCTGCCGTTGTCGGTGCGTATCACAAGCGGCAACCCGCACTCGATGAACACCGGTTCCATCGCCGCACGCACTTCGCGCCATCCGGTCCGCACAAGGTCCTGAAGGCACAGCAGCTGGCGGGAGCAGGCGTCAGAGATCGTCAACGGGTCGCACCTCTCACCGTCCCCCGTGCGCACCCAGCCCTTGAAGTCTGCACACCAGGTCATGTTGGGGCCGTCGCATTCAGCAAACGGATGGACCCACGGATCCGTTCGCCGCACACGCTTGCGGGGACGCACCAGGCCGTGACGTTTGAGGATGTCTCCAGCCGTGCTTCCCGCCGGCACAGCAACCTCCGGGCGGTTATAAACAAGCCATCCCACCACCTTGCGGGGACCCCAGCTGGGATGCTCAAGTTTCGTTCCGATAAGCTCGGAGACCACTTCAGGGGGCGTCGCATTCGGGTGGCGCAGGGGCGCACGGCTGCGGTCACGGACCCCTTCCGGCCCATGTTCCCGGTAGCGCATCACCCACTTACGCCCCGTCTTCCTGCTCACCCCGTAGCGTCTGCACAGGGCGGAGAGAGAGGCCTCATCGTTCAAGTACGCGAGGACAAGCCTCATTCGTTCGTCAATCACACGGGTCTCCTTCCAGGGCATTGCACACCTCCATCGAGATGGAAGATGAACGATTCCCCGTCAACTGGTACCCATGTCCCCGGTCTAAAGTGGTACCCATCTGACCGGTCTGGACCCACCCCGGCCCTCTCCCACCGGGAGAGGGGGCAAAAACGCCGCCGACGGTGGTCATCTGTTCCAACCAATTCGCCAGCGCCCTGAGGCTCTCGAAGGGCCGGGTTGTGGGTCGACGCGCCGGCGTGTTGAGCACCTGCGGACGGCCCCCCTCACCCCGGCCCTCTCCCGCGGCGGGGAGAGGGGCATAAATGCCCGTCATTACCGGGTAGTCGGGAATCCAGATGCGGTCTCCGTCCTCAACGCGCGTGACCGCGCCACTACTGTTTCTGGGCTCCCACATTCGTCGGAATGACGGTTTTGGCCTTAAGTGAGTTTCAATGATTCTCGAATGAGTTGTGAGGTGTTTCCAGCGCCAAAGAAGCGTAAACCTCGAATACAGTCTGTTCGATAGCGTCGACAATCTCTACAACGCGGATTTCCATCTTACGAACGCGTTTCTTGGAATCCGAATAGATCTCTCGGAATACGGGAATATCTTGCAGTTGGTCCCTGGTTGGCGATGTGTCAATTCCACGATTTTTGGCTTCCTTCACCGCCAGTATGAACGCAAATGTGGCCGAACGATGGTCCGAACTTTCTCTACCGTGACTCCGGAGGCGTGACTTCAGGCTGTTGGACCGCCCTACGTAGACAGGTCGCTGATTCTCGTAAAAAACGTAGATACCGCTATCTGGAACCTTATCAAGTCCTTCTACGTTCAGGGCGGGACTTAACTGGAGTGCTTTTAGAACTACCGGCAAGTTCGCAATCATTTCCTCGAATTGGCCGATCGTCTTCATGTCGTCCTCAACGCGCGTGACCGCACGACTACTGTTTCTGGATTCCCACATTCGTGAGAATGACGGTGGCAAGTTAAGGAGTAATCGAGCCGTTAGCCGTTCGGCTTGATTACCAGCTTGACGCCTTTGCCCTCTCCGGAGTCCTTGATGGCCTGCGGCACGTCTTCAAGCGCGTACCGGGCCGATATCACGCCTTCAAGGTTCAACTTCGCCAGCTCTCCGGGCGTTCGGTTAAATACGTTTCCGCGACCGAACGCTGACATGAGCACAACTTCCCTGTACTGCATGTCGTACAGGTCCACGGGCAGCGGCGATCCCTGCGGGGAGACGCCGATCATCAGGACCTGGCCGCGCGGGCGAACCAGCTCTACACACTTCGCTACCAGCTCCGGCCTGCCCACGGCTTCGGCGGCGATGTGCAGTCCCCTGCCCTGCGTCAGGTCGGAAACAAAATCTTCCAGGCTGGATTCCGCCGGGTCGTGAAAGGCGTCTACGCCGAGCTGTGCCGCGAATTCACGCCTGAATCCGACCGGTTCCGATATCGCGACGGTCTCGACGCCGTGCGTTTTCATGAACGCCGCCGTCATCAACCCCATCATCCCGCCGCCGATAACCAGACCGATCGCGCCGTCGTCAACCCGGAGACGGCTGACCCCTGACAGGCAGCAGGAGGCCGGTTCCGTGATGGACGCGATCTCGATGTCCAGCCCGTCCGGTATCGGGACGGCTGACTGATCCGGGACCGATGCAAGCTCGGCAAAGAAGGCGTGCTCCTGCGTATTGTGTTCGCAACGTGAAACGCTCCAGGTGCGGCAGTTCTCACATTCCCCGCAGGAAGTGCTGTGGTTGAGCGCGACGCTTTCACCGATGCGGTCCCGGCGGACGTTCTCACCGACATCGATGATCTCGCCGGATGCCTCGTGGCCCAGGATTTTTGGCGGAGTCGACGGAAACAGGCCCTGCGTGATGTGTACGTCCGTCCCGCACACGCCGACGGTGCCGATGCGGACCAGCACGTCATCCGGCCCTACGACCGGGTCCGGAACGTCCCCGAACTCAAAGTTGGCGTCGCCGAGCCAGGTGCATGCCTTCAACTGGAACTCCTCTGATTGACGCAACCGTACGCCAGGCGTCTGTGTCTCCGTGATTCTGGTGGGAGTATCGCGCGGGTCGAGGTTGTCGTGGTGATCCGGCCGCTTGCTCAGCCCGGTGGACGAGCACAGGCCTGTAGGCTCGCGGTCGGTAGTCGTTGTCGGCCACCTCGCCGCAGCAGGTCACAATCGCAGAAAACCAACCCTCGAACCCCCTCCTGAATCAGGAGGAGGCCAAAGGGT
>JADFQR010000181.1 GCA_022561735.1 Chloroflexota bacterium
TCCTCATCCACACCCAGCGAGCAAACGCCATCAAGCTGGCCGAGTTTTGCCGGGCTGACTCGCTTGAAGCATATGTCGTCAAAGCGAAGAATATGGACCAATACCAGGTGATTGTCCTTCCCGGCTACAGCAGAGGCGCCCGAGAAGACCAGCAGATCATCGCTTTGGAGCGGACCATCAAGCAAGTTACGCGAAAATGGCAGCTGCGGAGGAACTCGAGGGATGATCTGAGCTATTATCCCGTCCGATACAACGGCTAAGCAAGGCAAACAGACGGAAACCTGATCCCATGAGTATGCACCGAAGTCTGAAAACCCAAGCCGGCGCGTTGAACGAGCACCGCAACGTCCTCACCCGGGCCGAGCGGATCACCGGCAAGCGCCTGGTGCTGATCGGCGACGCGGCGCGCGCCATCCACCCGATCGCCGGCCAGGGGCTCAATCTGGGCTTGCGCGACGTCGCCGCGCTGGCCGAGGTGCTAGGCGCCTCCCACCGTCTCGGCCTCGATCCGGGTGCGGCGGGCGGCCTCGCCGACTACACGCGGCGCCGCCGCTTCGACGCGCTCAGCATGAGCCTGGCGACCGACATCCCGGCATGGATCAACTCATCGATCTTCTCGTCCGTCGCTGTCGCTGGTCCGAGCGTACAGACGATGCGGGTTCTGGGCCGCTTCAGCACGAATTCCGGTGAGGTGTATGCGGGCATCAATGGTCTCGCAGTAAGGGCGGGAATAGATGGACCGGCAGCGGCGGCCGGCACCTATGACCATACGCCCGCATGGTTACCGGTTCAATCGGCAGAACGAACGTAGCAAGGCCATTTTTGTTGACACGTTCCAATGACCGTTCATACGATGGTGTATACAACCTGCGTCAGAGACGCCGCACCGGACCCGAATTTGAACACCCTCACCACGGACTACACATCGATTTGATGCAAGTATCAGGAGACCTGCTCCTTACCCTCCAGGAAATTGACCGCAGACTGGCGGCGAAAAGGCAGGAACTCGATAAATTAAACGAGCAGCTTGAGGCACGGGAAGAGATTCCGGTGCTGATCGAGAGGGCCGAACAGGAACGGGAGAGCGCTATCGAACGGCGCGCCAACCTGGCCCGTCTTGAGACTGACGCCGACGCGCTGAGGGAACGGGTGGAGGAGCTTGAAGAGCGCATCTACGGCGGCTCCGTGACCAACCTCCGGGAACTCACCGCGGTTGAAGAAGAGCAGGCGACAGCTCGACGTGAGTTGATGCAGGCAGAGGAGTCACTCGGTCCCGCACGGCTCGCCGCAGAGGACGCTGAACGTGCCGGGGAAGAACTCACCGTCACGCTTGAAGAACGGGAAAAGACCTGGGCCGAGTCTCAGCCGAAATTACGCAAACTGGCAAGGTCAACGAAGTCTGAAGTAAACACGCTGGAAACGGAGCGAACCGGAGCTGCAGAAAACGTGCCGCCCAGCGAGTTGGTCCTGTACGACCAGCTTCTTTTCCGGCGTCACGGCATCGCCATCGCCCGCGTGGAACGGGGCGTTTGCCTGGCGTGCCACATCACCCTGCCGCTCAAAGAAGCCTCACGGCTACGGCGCGCTGACACGCTCGTGACGTGCGGCAACTGCGGCCGAATCCTCATCCCGAGTTAGGCGGTGAGGGCCGCCGGCTACTACCGGCCGCCTGTCTCTGACGCGCCCTCGGAACAGTCTGATCTGCTCGCGATTGAGCGCTACTGTCACGAGGGGCTTCATACGCTGGCGCTCGTGATCGGCCCGGGCGATCCCCGGCTGCAGGAGACGGACCAGTACGCGGCGCTGGTTGCGTACCTGGAAGGTCTGGGTCGCGGTGAGGCGCTCGTGGTGATACCCGGCCCGCGCCATCTTTCGGACACGCTGGACGGCCTGGTCGAGCGGTTGATCGAGCTAGACAGGGTGGGCGGTGAGGTCCGCTGCGCTGACCCGGATCTGCCCGATCCGTTGCAGAACGCGCTCGAAACGCTGCCGTTCGCCGGTCGCTCCCCGGGCCAGAACCGGCGAGTCCGGGAATCACTGCTGTCCAAAGCGGCCCGCGGAGAGGTCCTGGGCCGGACACCTTACGGCTACGTCGCTGATATTGACGGGACGTTCCGCATCCATCCGGAAGAGGCGGCGGTGGTCCGCCGTTTATTTGATCTTTACGCAGGAGAGGCGCCACCTGAAACCCCGGGCGAGACGGGCGGCCCGAAAGAACCTGGCCCGAAAGAACACGGCCCGGAAGGCGGACCCGGGTTGCGGCGAATCGCAGGGACGTTCAACACCGCGGGGCTGCGCACGCGCTCTGGACGTCCGTGGACGCCGGTGACGCTTTCAGGGATGCTCCGCAACCGCGCTTATACCGGCAGCTATTTGCGTTACGGGATGCGCATCGCCGGAAATCACGACAGGATCGTCTCGCGTGAGGTGTTCAACCGCGTCCAGGCGGTAATGGCGTCTCGCAGCCCGGTGCGCCGGCGTCGAGCGCCTACGCCGTACCTGCTCAGCGGGCTTGCGCGCTGCTGGTCCTGCGGGCGCGGCCTGCACGGGCTCGAGCGCAAAAGGAGCTGGAAGCGAGGCGACGGAAGTACCGCAGAACAGGTCTATCGTTACTACACCTGTCCTTCCCGTGCGGCAGGTTTGTCCGGAAATGCGGGGGGTGAGACGGAAGAGGAAGAGGCGCACCCGGGATGGCGTGCCGCTGAACTGGACCGGGCGGTTGTGGAAGCGATCCGTTCCGAGCCGGCTGAACGCCTCAGGGCTTCATTCAGACCGCCCGGTGACCGCCCCCTGGACAACGATCAGAGGACGGCCCGGCAACGCTTCCTGGAGGCGGTTCGCGAGGTAGCGTCCGGGCGCGGCGGGGTGGCAGACCTGGAGATTCCGCTTGAAGACCTGCGGGCCACGCAGTCGATGTCGCCACCGGGCGGCGGCGCATTCACGTTTGAAGATGCGCTCCGGGCGCTGGATAGCCTGGACACCGGGGAGTCGACCGATGTGCACATCGCCATCGCGTCACTTGTTGATCGAGTGATCGTGCACGCTGACCGGGTAGAACCCGTTTTTCGCACGGTCCCGGCCTGAATATTTGCAGGATCCATACGTTCTGGTCCCAGTTGCACGGGGCGTGGGCGCGGTACCATCGAGAGAGGCGAGTGGGACGGGCGGCCGCCGTCCCGGCACGCATATTGCGGACCGGGAGGGAGGAAAGTCCGGGCACCACCAGACAGGATGCCCGCTAACAGCGGGGCGGGGCGACCCGACGGAAAGTGCCACAGAAACATACCGCCGCGATTGAGCGCCCTGCGCGCAGTTGAGGTAAGGGTGAAATGGCGAGGTAAGAGCTCACCGCCCGGACGGTAACGGCCGGGGCCAGGGCAAACCCCATCCGGTGCAAGGCCAAATAGGGGGACTCAGGCGTCTGGCCAGTTCCCGGGTTGGCCGCTTGATCCTTCCAGCAATGGGAGGACTAGATGGATGACCGCACAGAGACCGGTCGCGGGGAAGAAGGCTAGATCGTAAACCCGCCGCCGGACTTGGACAGAACCCGGCTTACAGTCCCGCTCGCCTCAGCCGCGCCCTCCGGCTGTTGCGGGGTCGCCCGTGTTTCCCAGAGTCGGCAACTCCCGGGTCCGGTTATTTCCCGCTCCGGTTAATCCGGGACTTCTCCCCTCACAACGCAACAATATCCGTGTATCGTCAAGTTGAGCGTCTTGCATATTTGGGCATCCACCCACTGGCCGCTCCAGCATAGGTCAACTAGAGGTCCCAAACTTGGCCTACTGGTGTAGTATTAGAACAAGTGTTCTGAAGTCACGTCGGCCACCAAGGCGGCCTATGGCAACTGCGGCAGGGTTTTTCCCATTGTCTTCGTC
>JADFQR010000182.1 GCA_022561735.1 Chloroflexota bacterium
CGCAGTCACAAGGGGATCGCACGCGGCAGGTAGCCGGTGGTCGATGGACAGGTCGCCGTCCGCCTGAATCTTGACTTTCCGGGACACCCGGGGCGACTACTCCGCCTAATCCCCGCTGCCCGCGGCTTCTGGCTGGGCCGTCGATGGCGGAGCCTCTCTGGCAGCGCGCGGCGCGGAACGCTCTCGCCGGCGCAACGGGATTTCCTTTAAGAACAACACGGCCACGAGCGCGGCCACGACCATAAAGAACGCCACGGTGAACACATCAGACAGGGCTGAGGCCAGGGCCGCCTCCATCCCGTTGATCACTCGATCCGCAAACGCCGGGTCCGAGGCCGCCGTGATTTCGTCACGCAACACGGACAGGGAGTCAGGGTCGAGCAGGGCGTTAGGGTTGTCGGAAATGTGCGATAGCCGCTCTGTCGACAACACCGATTCGACGCCCTCCGGGAGTGCGGCGTCCAGGCCGTTACGGAACCGGTTGACCATGTACGAGCCCATGACCGCCAGGCCGATGCTGCCGCCCACGGACCTGAAGAACTGTGTCGAGGACGTGGCCACTCCCATGAACTGGAAGGGCACGGCGTTTTGAACGGCGATCGTGAACAGCGGAAAACTGGTTCCCAGGCCGAAGCCCATCGTGATCGCCCCGGTCAACGCAAACGCGTAGTTCGCGTGGTCGGACACCTGCGTCAGGACGCCGAACCCGGCCGCCATGATCCCGAGTCCCACGATCCCCTGCGTCCGGTAGTGCCCGCCGGTGCGCGACAGGATCTGCCCGGATATGGCGGCCCCCGCGACCATGCCCAGCATCATCGGCGTCATGAAGCTGCCGCTCGCGGTCGCCGAAGCGCCGAGCACGCCCTGGAACAGCAGCGGGATAAATATGATCGCCCCGAACATCGCAAATCCGGTCAGGAAGATGATTATCAGCGAGATCGCGACGATGCGGTTTTTGAAAATCACGAACGGCATGATCGGGTCGCTCACCCTGAGCTCCGTGAGCACGAACGCGACCCCGGCTACGAGACTGAACGTTAACGCGCCGATCACTTGAAGAGAAACCCAGTCGTACTGGACGCCGCCCAGGGAAAGGCCGACGAGTCCCGGCACGATTGTCAGCACGAGCAACACGGCGCCCGGGTAGTCGATTTTGCGGATCATGGCCGGCTTACGGTTCGGAAATAATTTCACAAACAGGAACACGACCGGGATTCCGAGCGGCAGGTTGACGAAGAAGATCCAGTGCCAGCTCAGGCTGTCGGTCAGGAATCCGCCGAGCGTCGGCCCGATTACGGACGATATGCCGAACACGCCGGCGATCAACCCCTGGTACTTGCCGCGCTCGGCCGGAGGGAACAGGTCGCCGATCGTCACGAAGGCCATCGCCATCATGATGCCGCCGCCCAGCCCCTGGACGGCGCGGAAAACGATGAGCGTGTTCATGGAGTCGGCAGACCCCGCCAGCACCGAGCCCACGAGGAACACGACGAGACCGCCGACGTACAACCACTTCCGGCCGTAGATATCAGCCACGGCTCCGGCCAGCGGTACAACGGTCGTAGACGCCACGATGTACGCCGTCGTCACCCACGTGAACCGGTCGAAGCCGCCGAGGTCGGAGATGATCCTCGGGAGCGCCGTTCCGACTATCGTCTGATCGAGGGAAGCCAGGAACATGGCGAGCATCACACCGGCCAGCGTGAGCTTGATCTGGCGCGGCGTCAGCCCGGTTTCGACCCATCCATCATGAACGGGTGCGGAGCCGGTTTCGACGCGCCCGCCGGCGACGTTCTCTTGCCCGTCTTTGGCTGTTGGGCCCGTTGTATCTGGGATGGCCAAATCTACTTGCGAGTCCTCGATCGCAACACGGATCGGCTTCTATAGCGTCTTTAAGTCACCCCGCTTGATGCCAAGCAATGTGATCTCATTTCACGTGCATATGCTCAGTGTACGGACGAAGACGGTTGCCGGTTCAAGAGCCGCTGCCGCCGGCCGAGCCTTGCGCCGGGGTCGACTTGACCGCCGCGACCCTCGCCGTTTCGCCACCCTGCGGCGATCGCCGCGTCTCCGCTCTCTGCCCGATGAACGCCCGGAATCCCGGCGTGAGCGCCAGCACGGTGAGGCCGCCGGCGATGCACACGACGCCGAACACTATCTGCGTGGGCTGCACTCCGTAGGCGCCGGCGAGGAACCCGCCCGCTGCGCCTCCAAACGCCATCATCGATCTATCCAACGAAACGAACGACAGGATGCGGCCCCGCATCTCGTCGGGCGCCACCTGCACCATCAACGAGCGGCTGAGTGACATGAATGTGGTCTGGAGCGCGCCGATCACCAGCATCATCGCCATCGGAATCGCCAACCCGGCCGTGCCGGGCAGGTACGTCGCCCCCGTGAACAGGATCAGCGCAACGCCGAAACCGGCGACGGTAAGCGGAAGGATCAACCCCAGCCTCGTCGGCTGCACATTCGCGATGTAAAGCGCCGCTCCAAGCGCGCCGACGCCGGTTAACGACAGCATCAACCCGAGCCCGCCGCGTCCGATGTCCAGGACCTCTATCGCGAATAACGGGGCGAACACCTGCATGTAGGACATACCGAACGCGAAGTAGACGAGGGAGATCAGCAGGACGCCGCGGATCTCCGGCTTGTTGACAGCGAACTTCGCTCCTTCCGCCAGCCCGGCGGTCATGGCCCGGAGCCCGGATTTAGCCGGACGCGCGTGGTCTGCAACCCGCAAAAGGTGAATGGCCACGACGCCTGCCGCGTATATCGCTGCGATCAGGATGAAGGTTCCGGTCAACCCGAAGTAGGCGGCGAAAAAGCCCGCGCCGGCCGCTCCAACGATGCGCATCACGTTCTGGGTTGAGCTAAGCATCGCCATGCCGTTGGTAATCAGGTGGCGTGGAAGGATGGTCGGCACCATCGAAAACCGGGCCGGCTGATCGAACGCCTGGGTCGAGCCGCGGGCGACCACCCATGCGTAGACCATCCATAGCTCAAGCCACCCGCCGATCAGCAATACGGCGAACAGCACTGCGAGCAGGAACGAGCCCCATTTTGTTGCGATCAAGATGGACCGGCGGTCAAACCAGTCCACCACCACGCCCGCCCACACACCCAGGACCAGGGCCGGCAGCGTGCGCGCCGCCATCACACCGCCAAGTTGCACGGCGCTGTTGTCGGTCATCTCAAGGACCAGCAGGGGGAGGGCGATCATCTGGGCCCAGAGAGCGAGCGCGTGGCTCGTCTGGCCCAACCAGATCAGGCGGAAGTCGCGGTAGCGCAGGGACTCAAACATCGCAAAACGGACCGGCCGGTTCGGGGCCGATCCTGCCTTTGTTCTGGTTGTTCTGGAGTCTCATCTGCCATCCGCCGGTCGGCTGCTCCCTGCTGTTCCAGCGCTGACGGCAGTCTACTCCCGTTTCGGGCGAGGTCAGTGGCGTTGAGCTTGACTCGTCTCCCGTATTGAGTGTCAAACCTGAGTCAGGTTTCGGATGATGCGAAATGGGTGTGGGCTGCCCTCCGGTCCGGGCGTAATTAACGTCACCCCGGCCATTAAGCACATCCTGGACTCGCAGTCATCCTGGATGTTCCAGTCATTCTGAAATCACCAGTCACCCTGAAATCACCAGTCATCCTGAACTTGATTCAGGATCGGCCAGTGCGGCGGCTGCGCCCGGAGCGCCGGTACCACCGTCATGTCATTTCTCGACCCTGGTACCTCGCCCGCAGGCGGAAACGAACGGATCCTGAATCAAGTTCAGGATGACTGGTAGCAAGTTTGGAGTGACACGCGTCAAGTTCAGGATGGTGGGCATCAAGTTTGGAGTGACGGGTGGCAAGCTCAAGATGGGCCTTTATGCCCGGGATTGCGT
>JADFQR010000183.1 GCA_022561735.1 Chloroflexota bacterium
CGTTGTGGGCGGACAAGCCCCGAATCTACGAGCGCGTGAACGGGCGAGAGAGTATAAAGGCGCTCCCTGAGGCTCTCGAAGGGCGCCGTCGGGGTAGAGGCCGCTGTGCCTACCGGCCTCCGCCGCCAACAGCGTATGGCCCGATCGCCTCGCGCACCCTGTCCTTCTCGATATTGGTCAGACCTTTTGACCGCGTGTAGGTCGGGAATCGCCACCAGTCGTTCATGATCGTCCGGTCCGGCGCCGGTTGACGATCCGAACGCCAGCCGTCTGGATGCGGCAACCCGAAGCCGTGCAGCGCCTCGTGGACAAAGGCGCCGGTCTGCCCGGACGCGCTCCATGCGGATGCCGGCCAGGGGCCGTCTCCCAGCAACACGGACCCGGCGGTCGGCTCTGCGTAGCCGCACACCGCCTCGATGCAGATGTCGCCGACAACCGCGTATCCCGGCTCGTCCGGCTTGAACCCGATGCCGCCGGCGTACCCGCCGAGCCCTCGCACAAACGCCAGGTATATGTAGTCCTCAGACCAGGGCAGCAACAGGCGCTCCACCTCCGCCCTCACGGCCTCCACGCCCAGCTCCCGCCACTCGGCGACCGAACGCTCAGAACTCACCTGCCGGAGTGGCTCCCACTGAATCGGAGTGCCCACGGCGGCTTCCAGCCATTCCTCGGCCGTGGCGATAACAGCGCGTAACGCCTCCACGTCAGGCTCCCATGGCGAGGACGTGTAGTACCGGTCGTCACCGACCTGCTGGATGGCGTCCAGTTGGAAATCATCGGGCAACCGCGGCAGTATCAGCAGCGGCGCGACCGACTTGCTGGACCGGGCCGGCGCGGGTATCGGCCTGATGCTTGGATCGGGCGCGGCCGGGTGGTTGGCGCCTCTGCCGAAGAGAAATCGCCTTAACCAGTTCCAGATTCGGTTCAACATTTGACGTGAACTCTCGTATCCGGCCCGTCAACTCCCGGCCTGTCAACTCAGGGTATGTGGGCCTCGCCTCGGGTCGTGAATCACGCGATGCCGCGTGCGCGTGCGGCGGCTGTGTGGTCCCAGGGATTGATCCACTCGTCCTTGATCTCCATGCCGAAACCGGGTGCATCTGACGGCGTGACGTAACCGTCCTTCGGCATCGGCATCCCGGGAATGGGGCACACCTCATCCAGCGGGATTCCCGGGTCCGAGCCCATCCAGTACTCGGCGATCGGGGATTCCGGCATCGAGATCGCAAAATGCTGGCCCCACGGAGTGCCGGCGGCGGTATGCGGCACCGTTATCAACCCGGCCGCCTCAGCGATGGTGTAGACCTTCATCACCTCCGTCAGCCCACCTGACCACTTCATGTCCGGCTGCAGGATGTCCACAACCCGTCTTTCAACGAGTTGCCGGTAGGCCTGCCGTCCGTGATGGTGTTCCCCGGTGGCTATCGGCACCCAGTTGATCGCCTTCTTCAGCTCGACGTAGCCCTCGAGGTCGCTGGAGATCAGCGGTTCCTCGAACCAGCGCAGGTTGTACGCCCGGAGCCGCTCGGCGACCCTGATGGCGAACTCCACGTTGAACGAGCTGACCGGGTTGTACATCAACTCTGCATCCGGGCCGACCTGCTCCCGGGATTTTGCGATGTGCTCCTCGGCAAGGTTCACGCCCTCAAGGCCCATGCGGTAGTGCGCCGGGTTGCTCACCTTGAACGCCTTGAAGCCGAGTTCCTGGGACCAGTCAAGGTCGTCGGAGGTCGCGTACACGAGGATCTTGTCCCGGCAGGGACCGCCCAGCAGGCTGTATACCGGCACCCCGAGCAGCTTGCCCTTCAGGTCCCACAGCGCGAGGTCAACGCCGGACCGTGCGACCGTTGCGAGGCCGCTCGCCCCGTAGTTCTGTACCGAGCGCCACATCAGGTCGTTCAGGAACTCGGTGGCGAGGGCGTCCCGGCCTTCAAGCAGCGGCGCGTAGTGGTAGTCGATCAGCGCCGCCACCGGCTCGCCGTAACTGCAGGCGCCCAGCCCGAACGTGCCGTCCTCGGCGATTACCTGCACCCAGACATCGCCGGCGGTTGCGCCCGGCATCTTCCCGAACTCGGTCGTGAACTCCGGGTAGTAGTTGATCGGCAGGGCCCGGCGTGCCGCCACCTTGTTTGCAGCGGGCCGCCGCGCCTTGGATTTCGGCGGCGTCTTCGGAATGTCCAGGCTGACGACGCGAATCTGCTTGATCTTCATGCTGGTTCTCCCGTCAGGCGGTCCCGGTGATCCACCGACGGCGTGAACAATACACGGAGATCATGGGGGCGTCGTGTACACCGGATTTCGCCCAACTACCGGTCAGGAATCGAACCCCCGGGGTTCCGTGCTGGGAGCATTCGGTCATCCGGCGCTGAGTTATCACGCGATGTTAGTCACGTTCCCGGTCACGCCGGTCACGGATACGTTGCGATCCCCGTAGGGATTCGGGGCGGATCGGGTTCAGGCGAGCGTTAACAGCACACGCTCAGACACCTCGCCGCACGCAGCCGGGCTGAACGAGCCGTCGAACGTACCGGGGCTCTGGACGACGATCAGGTCATGCTCCCGGTCCACCCATATGGACTGTTTCCCGGCTCCGACAGCGGCGAACGAGTCCCGCGGCAGGTTCGGCCAGAGCACCCCCTGGTCGTTGCACCAGAAACCGAGCCCGTACCGCCACATCTCACGAGGCTCATGCTGCAGCAGCATGTCGGAAACGCGCGTCGCCTGCCGCAACCACCCGGCGGGCACGACCTGCGTCCCGTTCCAATCGCCGTCGTTCAACCACAGCAATCCGAGCCGGGCCATGTCGCGCGCCGTCATCTGGAACGACGTGGCGTAACCGTAGACGCCGAGCTTCGCACGAGGGTGCAGGTCAAAGTTTGAGTACACCCATTTCCACGACCCGCCGATCAGGTTGCGCACCTTCCACTCGACGAGCCTGCCGAAACCGGCGCCGCGCTCCGGGTCGCCGGACCGGTAAAGCGAGTACCGGGCCGCGAGGGCGTGGGTCACGACATTCATGCCGAACGTCTGGTAATTGAAAACCGTTCCCGCCGCCTCGCCCGGTTTCATGTAACCGGACATGTTGGCTATCAATTGCCGGAAAGTGATCCCGGCGTTTTCCGGGAAGGCGTACCGGTTCTCCTTCGGCCCCTCTTCCGGCGATACGTCCAGGAACTCCGGGTAGTAGTCGGCCACAGGGTCATCGGCGGAGCCGATCACCCCCTCGGCGATTGCGATCCCCAGCACCGTGGAGTAGGTGGACTTGGACGCGGACGCCTGTCCCTGCAGGTCGTCCGGCCCCATCCCGCCGCCGTGCCACTCGGCCGCGATCCTGCCGTGGCGGACGATAAGCAGCCGGTACGGGGAATCTCCGGCCCGCTCGGCCTGCCAGCCGCCGACGGCGGCCAGGCGGGCCGGGTCAAACCCGAGCGCCTCGGCATCTCCACGCTCCCACTCGGCGCCCGGGTATATCCGCTTTCGTTCCAAACTGGAGGTCACGCCGTCAGCGCATCCCTGACGAGCTGGGAGAACGTCTGCAATCTCGTATTGTTGACCTCATCGGGCTGCATCCCGGTGGTCACTATGGCGACTCCGGCGTTCAGATCAGGGTCGCCCCAGCTGATGCAGGTGCCGACTCCGCCATGTCCGAACACGCGGGGGCTCGGGTCGTCTCCGAAACGGTTCGGCCCTTCCGTCGCAAGTTGTAGGCCCAGCCCGCGCCTGTGCGGATGGCCCGACCCGCGCTCGATCCCTTCGGCGTGGCACGCCGTTCCGTCGGCGAGCGTCTCGGGGCCCAACCACGTGTGGCCTTCCA
>JADFQR010000184.1 GCA_022561735.1 Chloroflexota bacterium
ACCTTTACATTCTGTGGTTAATCCTGGCTTTTTTCGCCATTAACATCTTTACCGCCGCCGCCGCACCCTCCTTAGAATGGCTTGCTGATTTCTATCATTTATCTGGCCTACATGACGGAGAATCATACGCCCGAGGGGTTCGTGTGCCCGGTATTCTGGGAAATCCGAACATCACGGCATTTATGGCAACAATTCTCTTGATGTACCTGGCAGTTGGTTTCAAGTTAAAGACGATCCGACCATCGCCAGTAACAGTGACGGCGGGTGTCTTATCCGTCGTCGCTATCGTTGTCCTCATGATCAGCCGGAATCAACTGCTTGCCGTCATGCTGGTTATCGCGGGGATTCTGTTTTATCTTCCCAGGCCGGTGATCGTTAAAGCCGGTATATTACTGGCGGTTATTGTGGCCGGGATAACGCTGGTTGTATTTAGCATAGATTCTGACACACAAGAAAAATATCTCAATATTAGACTCACGGAAGCGTTCGAAGGGCGTCTCGCACAGAGTGGCTTCGGAGGGTCGGGTGGAATTGATTCTCTGTTCGGCGACAAGGGCGTGACCCGTCCGTTTCAATCGCTGGGAGGGGCGATAGACCGATGGAAAGGATCGGTGATCTTCGGAACCGGTCTTGAAACAGCGGAAGGCCGGCCGGCGCCCAACTATCACAACGACTGGGCCACAGTCCTGGCCAGCGCGGGGATAATCGGGCTGGCTGCATACGCCTTCCTCGTGATCTTGCTCGGCCGGCTCGAGTGGTTGCTCGTAATCCCGTTCATCCTTCCCGGAATGACGAACGCTTTCCTTTTCGCTCCACAGCACGTCGTCCTGGTCGCGCTGCTTGGCGGGCTCGTGGCGGGCAGGAAGCTGAGACGACGCCGGACCGCCAACGAGTCACAGGTTCCCGTCGACAGATCGCCGCGGCCGGTGTTGTCACGGCGCACCCAAACGGCCGTGCCCGTTGGCGAATCGATGGGCGAATCGGAGTGACGCTGGACGTTATATACCTGCTGGCGGAGCGGTGGTTCACGCTGGACCGCTCACCCGGACTGGCGGCGCAAATCATCGACCGGATCGAAATTCAACGCCGGCTCGGGGTCAGGGCTGCCGTGGTCGCAGTAGCCGCCGACCGGGAGCAATTCGTGTCCACCATCGGCAGCGCATTCGACCGGTTAGACGTCCCCTATCGCCTGCTCCGTCCGACGTCCGCGCCCGCAAGAATGATCAAGGCCGCTCGACTGTTGAGATCACTCCACAAGAGTGAACCGGCGAGAACCGTTTACGTTCGTGACCCGTGGAGCTCAATCGTCCATCAACTTGCGTTCCCCTTCTCCGGGCCGGAACTGGTGTACGACATGCGGGGAGATGTGATCGCCGAGTCCGAACATCGCGGTCGTTCGTGGTTCAGGCGCACAATCCTGCGGCAGGTGAACCGGCGCGGCATCAAGCACGCAGACAGGCATATGGCCGTGTCGAGCCATGCGGCCCAAATGTTGACCGGCGAGTTCGGCGCGGGAAGAGTCGACATCGTCCCATCGTGCGTCGATTACGAAAGGTTCCAGGCCTCTGCGGATCGTCGCTCTTCAGTGCGTTCCGAGCTCGGCGTAGCGGACGACGAGCTACTTGCTGTGTACGCGGGCGGTACACAGGCGTACCAGATGATCCCTGAAACCCTGGGCATCTGGGAAAACATGGCGGCGGACCCGGCCATCCGGTTCCTGCTGTTGACCCACGGGGCCGGTTTCGATAACGCACCTCCCGGGATACCGGAAGGCCGGTTCTTTCATCGGCAGGTAGCCCGGGACGAGATACCGGCATATCTTGCCGCCAGCGACATCGGATTCCTTCTGAGGGCGCCGCATCCGCTGAACCATGTCGCCTCACCGATCAAGTTCGGTGAATATCTAGCGTCCGGGCTGTCGATCGTGTCGTCGCCCGGTATTGGTGACGTGTCGGGCGCCATCGAGCAGGATAATCTTGGCTGCATCGTGCAACTTGACGATGCCGCGGGTGCGGCCGAATCGGCGTTAGCGCTGGCCAGCTCACTCCGGGATCCCGCCAGACGCAGGGAAGCGGCGGAGCGGGCGCGGAAGGTTGCTCGAGACCGATACGACTGGGCCGCCTACGCCAGGCTCTGGAAGCAGGGGAGCGTGCCGGAAGCCGTCTGACACGGCCCGGTGAAACTCTCTGTGGGAGAACACTGCCAACGTGTGCGGCATATGCGGCGTAGCCGAGAAAACACCCTCTAAGAGCGCAGAGAGCGCTGTGCTCACGATGAATTCCCGGCTTGCGCATCGCGGCCCTGACAGCGAGGGCCATGTAACCCGGGACGGCGTGGCACTGGCCATGCGCCGTCTCGCGATCATCGACCTCCATACCGGCGATCAGCCGATCATCACCGCTAACGGCGATGTCGCGGTCATCCTGAACGGGGAGATCTACAACTTCCGTGAACTCCGGGAAGACCTTGAGCGCGCGGGATGTACCTTTCGCACAAGATCGGACACGGAAGTCGTAGCGCTCGGCTACCTGAAATACGGTACCGGCGTCGTGGATCGTCTCAAGGGCATGTTCGCCTTTGCGCTCCACGACCGCCGGTCCGGGAAGTTGCTGCTCGCGCGGGACCGTTTCGGTGAAAAGCCCCTCTACTACCACCATCGAGATTCCACGCTAATTTTCGCCAGCGAGATGCGCGCCCTGCTGGCATGGCCGGAACTCCCCAGGCGACTGAACCGTGAGGCCTTCGGGCAGTTCCTGCGCCTCGGCTACACACCGTCGCCGACAACGTTGGTGGAGAATATCCAGGAGTTGCCGCCGGGATGTTTCCTGGAATGGGACGCGGGAGCGGTCAAGGTCAGCCGCTACTACACCCCGGATTACACGCCCGCCCCTGAACTTGGCGCAGCTGACGTGGCGATACCGCTTGTGCGTGAGGCCCTGAAAACCGCCGTCGGGCGCCAGATGGTGAGCGATGTGCCGATCGGTGCGCTGCTCTCGGGGGGCATCGACTCGAGCGCGGTCGTGGCCATGATGCAGCAACACTCAGACCGGCCGGTATCGACGTTCACGGTCCGGTTTTCAGATGCCGATTATGACGAGAGCGCCGTCGCCCGAGAGGTCGCCCGGCACCTGGGAACGGATCATCACGAGATATCCATCGACGACAACGCCTTTCAACCGGACGACCTCTGGCGCATCGTTGAGCACGTGGGACAGCCGTTCGCTGACTCTTCCGCGATCCCGATGTACGTGGTCAGCCGAAGCGTGCGGGAGCATGTGAAGGTCTGCCTCACCGGCGACGGCGGCGACGAGATGTTTGCCGGCTACCCGATATTCAACTGGGCGTCACAGGTGGACAGGGTGGCGCGTATCCCCCGGCCCCTTCGACGCGCCGCCGGGATAGGACTGGCCATCGCCCGGCACACGCCCGGGCTGCGTAACGCACGGCTTCCCCGGCAGGCCACGCGCGCGCTGGGCGCTGCGGACGAACCGCCGTCCCGGCGATTGGCGGCTATCGACACACTGTTCCTGCCTTCAGAACTGCGCAGGTTGATCGGCGATCGTGAAACGCTCAATGCGGGACACGACTCGCTCGGCATCGTGAGCGAGCTGCCGGACGAGTCGATGAGCGGCCGCAATCAGAAAGTGCCCGCTGCCGGAAGCAGGATCGCAGACCTTGATGTCGAGCAATGCCGCCTCGGCCTCTTCACCCTTTTTGCCTTTCAGTCGATCCGTGACAACCGGTTCCAGGGCTGAATCGAGCAGACACTGCACGAGCGAATCGGGCGTGTAATACGATCCGGTGGTTT
>JADFQR010000185.1 GCA_022561735.1 Chloroflexota bacterium
CACCGGGTGGGTAGCGGCCGACTGGGGCTGGCGCGCCGCTTTCCGGTATCCGCCGTGATTGATCGCAGCGGCGGGACTCGTCTATTTCCTGCTCGTTCGTGACCGCCCGGCAGACGTTGGACTGCCACCGTACGAAGAAGAACCGGACTCGTACACGGCCCGGGCGGAGGCGATCCCGGCTGACCAGCTCCGGGGATTCGGCCCGTACAAAACGCTGCTCACGAACTGGCGTTTCCTGGCCGCTTCCCACGTTAAGGGCCTTGAGAATGTCGTGCGCTACGGGCTGACGACCTGGGTGCCGATCTACTATTTCGAGGAGGGCGGACTTTCGATCGAATCCACCATCCTTGTCACGGTGGCCCTGCCCATCGGCTACCTGACTGCGCCGCCAGTCGCCGGGTACATATCTGACCGTTACATGGGCAGCCAGCGCCGCCCCATGATCATGGCGTCAGCGTTCATCAGCGCCGCCGTGCTCGTTGCGATCGCGTTCGCACCGGCGGACAACGAGTTCCTGGGCGCAGGGCTGCTCCTGCTGGGCGGGTTCGCCATGAGTCTCACCATGATCCAGGCGATGGCGGTGGACATCGGTGGGCGGCACATGGCGGGAACGGCGAGCGGGCTGCTGGACGCCCACGGTTATGCCTATGCCGGGGCGCAGGCGCTGATCTTCAGCGTAATCCTGGACGCCAGCGGAAGCCCGTGGGAGATCGTGTTCCTCGCGATGGCGGCAACGCGCCTGTTGTCAGCCGGGATCATCTGGCGGGTGCGGATCTAGATGGGTAGCTCCCACCGCACGATGAACGGCGGCGCAGTTCCACCCGCCACAATCCCCGGAACGCTCGACGACATCTCGCCCGGTTGGCTGACCCACGCGCTGCGCGCCGGCGGACGCCGGCAGACGGCCGAAGTGGAGTCCGTGAGCGTCGAGGAAATCGGCCATGGTCGCGGGTTCGCCGGGTCCATCGGACGTCTCACCGTCGCCTACACGACCGATTCAGCCGCGCCATCCACGCTCGTCGTCAAGCTATCGTCTGTTGATCCAAAGGTACGCAGGTACGCGATCGACGATGGCATGTACCGCCGGGAGACGATGTTCTACCGTGAGCTGGCCGCGGAATCCGGCGTCCCGGTTCCGCACTGTTATCTGGCTGAACTGGATCGCGATTCCGGAGATTTCGTCCTCCTGCTTGAGGATTTGACGGGGTTACGGGAGGGCGATGAGATCGCCGGCTGCTCCGTAGACGATGCGATGTTGACGATGCGCTATCTCGCACGGCTGCACGCCGCCTGGTGGAATAATCCACGGGCAGCGGGGCAGGAGTGGCTGCTCCCGGACACCGATTCCTCGATCAGCCTCCAGAGGCGTTACCTCAGCGCGTGGAGCACGGCGGCCGATAGCCTCGCTTCGATATTCCCTGCGGACGTGTTCGTGATCGCAGAGCGGCTCGGTCCGCAACTCGCCGCGTTCCTGGAAGCGTCAAACGACGGCGATCGCACGCTGAACCACGGCGACTGCCACCTCGGCAACCTGTTTTTCCGGGACGATGGGATAGTGCTGATTGACTGGCAGAACGTGATGATTACCAGTCCTGCGCTCGACACCGCGTACTTCATCCAGGGCAGCCTCCCGGTCGAAACGCGTCGCGCTGACGAGGCGCAACTGCTGGACGCGTACCGGGAGACGCTGCTGGACCAGGGTGTCGCGGACTACTCGAAAGACCGGCTGATACAAGATTACCGGCGCGGCCTGCTCAGGACGTTGATCGTGTCGGTTCTTTCAGTCGCCAACCTGGGCATGGAAGGCCCGGAAACGCGCCAACTCGTGCAGACGATCGGCCGGCGAATGATCGGCATCGCAGACTGGGATTGCGGTAGCCTCATCCCGGGCTAGAGCGTTAAACCGCCCGCGCACAGTTCCGCCGGCACACCCCGCGGGTGCCGAAAGGTATCGAATGTCGATCCCGCAAACGGCTGAAGATATCACCCCGGAATGGCTCACCCTCGCCTTGAGGGACGGTGGTGTTCCTGGCGCAGGGATCGTGAAGTCCGTCTCGTTTGAGGAGATCGGCCAGGACCTCGGTTTCGCGTCAACCATCTCCCGCGGAACCATCCAGTACGAAGGTGACTCCGCCGGAGCGCCGGCCACCCTGGTCGCCAAACTCCCGTCTGCGCACGAAAGCACCCGGGCGATCGTCAACCGGCTCGGCCTTTTCGAACGCGAAGCGCATGTCTATATGGAACTCGGCGGCGATCTCGGCGTGCCGGTTCCCGAGCTTTATTTTGGCTATACCGACCCGGCCTCAAACGAGCACATCCTGCTCCTGGAAGATCTATCCGGCGCACGCCTCGGCGATCAGGTAAACGGCTGCACCCTTGACGATGGCCGGGCCGTGGTCGAGAACCTGGCCCGGCTCCATGCCCGCTGGTGGGACAGCGCCCGGCTGCGGGACGCCCGCTGGCTGCCCGGCCCGGCGAACGCCGGTTGGCTCAGGGCAACGGGTCGAACATTCCGCGCCTCGTGGCGGCAGGTTTCCGATGATGTAGCGCAGCGTATGCCGGAAGGCGTGCGAGAGATCGCCGAACGATTTGGCCCTCACCTGGAAGAATCGGTGCGTCCTCTGGGCGAGTCGCCCGCCACCTTCAACCACGGCGATTGCAGGCTCGGCAACCTGTTCTTCCGGGACGATGGCGTCGTGTCCATCGACTTCCAGATCGCGGTGTTCGCACGTGGGGCGGCGGACCTCGCTTACTTCCTGCTGTGGAGCTTCCCCGTCGAGCAACGCCGTCTGTGCGAAGACGAGTTACTACACGTCTATCACAACGCCCTGCTGCGGGAAGGCGTCGATGGGTACTCGTTCGAGACACTCGTGGAAGACTACCGGCGGGGGATGTTCCGAAACCTGACCATCGCTGTCGTGACCGCCGCCAACCTTGACTTTGGAAGCGAAACTGGCCGGGCGACTGCCGACACGTTACTGGTTGGCCTCACCGCGCTCGTTGACTGGGACTGCGGCGCGCTGATTCTTGAATAGCGAGAGCGTGAAATCATGGAAATCCGGAGCGCTCGGGAACACCTGCAACATCCGGTTTCGGGGACCCGTGGCCCCCAGACCTCCGCGGGTCTATGATTGCGGGCGCTGCAATCGACACCCGTATCCTGAAATCAGGAGCACATTGGCGACTTCGGAAGGTAATACTGCACCCGGCCTCAGCCTGTTAGAAGCGGCCCGCCGTTCCGGTCTTGAAATCGCCGAAGCTGCCGAACCGACCGATAAGACCGTCAAGATCAACGGCCTCAAGTTTCATTACCTGGACTGGGGCAACGAACACCTCCCTGACCTGCTCTTCCTGCACGGAACGGCACAGCAATCTCACTCCTGGGACTTCGCCTCACTGGCGCTGCGCACGCAGTTCCACTGCGTAGCCCTGGACCAGCGCGGACATGGCGACACAGAGTGGGACCCTGACGGACGCTACGGCGCGCCGACCTACGTTCCGGACGTTGAAGCGTTCGTGGACACCGTGGGCCTCAGCGACTTTGTCCTGATCGGACACTCCATGGGCGGAAGGAACGCGTACACCTACACGGCAGGCAACCCGGACAGGGTGCGCGCCCTCATAATCGTTGACGCCGGGCCTCGGATGGAGGAGCCGGGCGGTGCACGTGTGCGCAACTTCATGGCCGGACAGAGCGAGTTCGACACCTATGAAGACCTTGTCGAGCGCGTCCACTCTTACCTGCCTTCCCGGCCCATCGAGCAACTCCGGGGAAGCCTCACCCACACCACGCGC
>JADFQR010000005.1 GCA_022561735.1 Chloroflexota bacterium
GCAGCACCGCGGTATCAGCGCCTTCATCGCAGAGAAGGTGCCGGGTTTCACCGCGGGCCGTGACCTGAACAAGCTCGGGTACCGCGGCGTGGACACCTCCGAGCTGATTTTCCAGGATTACAGGATTTCGGCAGATCGGCTGGTCGGCGGTGAAGAGGGCAAGGGTTTCTACCACGTGATGGAGGCGTTGGAGACGGGGCGCATCAACATCGCCGCCCGTGCTGTCGGGGTCGCCACCGGCGCGTTTGAGCTGGCCATCAAGTACGCACAGGAACGCGAGACCTTCGGCAAGAAGATCGCCGAGCGCCAGACGATCCAGAACATGCTGGCGGACATGGCGACCAAGATCCACGCCGCGAGACTCATGACCTACGACGCGGCAGCAAAAAAAGACAGCGGGGCACGGATCGACCTCGAAGCGGGGATGGCCAAGTTGTACGCATCCGAGATCTGCGCCGAAGTGACGATGGACGCGATGCGTATCCACGGCGGTTACGGGTACATCAAGGACCTGCCGCTTGAGCGGTTCTACCGCGACGCGCCGCTGATGATTATCGGCGAGGGCACCTCGGAGATTCAGCGCCTGGTGATCGCACGAAACCTGCTCAAGCGGTACGCGATCTGATGGGCCGGCGATGCGGTGTTCCCTTGTGGCTGTTCCCGGTTTCACCTGGGGTTTCGCCGGGGATTCGATCTGGAGCGCGGCCCGGATGACCAACGGGCCAGGGGGGCCGGGAGGACCCGCTAAAAAACCGGACCCGGACGGGCGGCGACCCGCTGCGCAGGACTTGCCCATTCTGAATACGGGCCCGGGCGGCGGGCCAACGCTGGGCGGCCCCGGCACGCGACGGCGTTTGTTCGAGGCGCTGGGCGGGCGCGACAACATCGAAAAAGTGGTTGACCGATTTTACGATCGGATCGATGGAGACCCGGAGTTGCGGCCGGTGTTCCCGGCAAACATGGTGGTGGGCCGCGCTCGTCAGAAGCTGTTCCTTGAGGAGTGGCTCGGGGGAGAGCCGCGTTACTCAAGCGAGATCGGCCCCTGGCAATTACGCCGCCGGCACGCGCCGTTCCGGGTAACAGAGTCCGGCGCTGCCAGGTGGATAGATCACATGGAGGGCGCACTCCGTGATTGCGGCGCCCCGGACGATCTTGCATCCGAGATAGCGTCACTGCTGCGCCCGGTCGCATTCCGCATGGTCAATACGCCTGATTCTGAGTAGACGCCGGGCGTATGCGATGCCCCGCGCGGACCTGTTGATCCTAGCGTCGGCATTGATTACGGGTGATTACGGGTCCGGCCGCGGTAAGCTGCGCTCCCATCAGCGTGACGCGGGATCTGAACCGGGTTCTCTTGTCGCTGCTTTACCTTGTCGCCGTTTTACGGGAGGCTGGAAGTGGACCAGGGATTCAGTGGAGCCGGATTCGCCGTGCCGCAGGTTTTTCCGGACGGCAACATCGATCTTGCGGTCATCCGGGACGTCTCGGTACGTGCTGAACAGATGGGCTACGACAGCCTCTGGGTGCAGGAACGGATCATCGGCACGAGCCAGAGCCTGGAACCGCTGGCCCTGCTGTCCTATCTCGCCGCCGTGACGGAGAAGGTGCGTCTCGGCGTATCGGTCCTTGTCCTCCCGCTCCGTAGCCCGCCGCAACTGGCGAAAACGCTGGCGACCATAGACGTACTGTCCGGCGGGCGGTTAACCGTTGGCATTGGACTGGGAGGTGGCGACGCGAACGCCGAGGCGTACGGCATGAAGCCCGGACGCAGGGTTCGGCGGTTCATGGAGGCGTTGAGTGTGATTGACGCTCTGTGGAAGGACGAATTCGCGGAGTTTGAGGGTGAGATTTACAGCCTGTCCGGCACGCCGATGGCGCCGAAACCCGTCCAGAAACCACGGCCCCCTGTATGGTTCGGCGCTCGGGCGGAGCCGGCCATCCGGCGTGCCGCTAAATACGGCGATGGCTGGATGGGGCCCGGCTCTTCCAGCGCCGACGATTTCAAGGAGAGTGTCGGGGTCCTGAGGAGTGCGCTGGAAGCCGAGGGAAAGGATTTCACGAACTTCCCGGTATCGAAAAGGGTGTACGTCGCCATCGACGACGACGCCGACCGCGCCGAGCGACGGCTTACCGACTGGTTCGGGCACCATTACGGGAACCGGGAGATGGCGGCCCGGGTATCGATCTGGGGGCCCGCCGATCACTGTTACGAACAGATAGACGCCATCATTGACGCCGGGGCCGAGCATCTGCTTCTGAACCCGGTGTTCGATTACGACGAGCACCTGGACGCTCTGCAGCGCTACACACGTCCTTGAGGCTGATCTCGCGGGCAGCCGAGATGTCTCAGCGCATTTTCCGGATTCTTCAAATCAGATAACCGCTTAACGAACGACGGCCAGACGCGCCAGGCACGGAGCAAGAGCATGAAGTACCGACCGTACGGGAATACCGGCCTTGAGATATCTGAGATCGTGTTCGGCGCCGGCGCCGTGGGCGGCATCCTGATCAACGCCGACGATGAAACGCGCCGCACCGCCATACGCACGGCGCTGGATCGCGGCATCAACTGGATAGACACTGCTGCCTCTTACGGTAATGGCCTGTCGGAGAAGGCGCTCGGGTGGCTTCTGAAAGAGATCCCGCAGGAAGAGCAGCCCTACCTCTCCACCAAGTTCAGCGTCGACCCCGAAAAAGGTGACATACCGGGCCAGATTGAGCGTTCGATGCACGAAAGCCTGGAGCGGCTCCAGCGGGACAGTGTGGACGTGTTCCAGCTGCACAACCGTGTCTCCGAGGAGCGCGGCTGGTTTCCGGGGTCGGTAGCGCTGGATGACGTTCTTGGCGCTGACGGGGTGGCCGATGGCCTGCAGCGGCTGGTCGACCAGGGATTGACGCGATTCGTGGGGTTCACCGCGACAGGTGAGAGGTCAGCGCTTCACAGGGTGATTGAAAGCGAGCGATTCAACTCGGCGCAGGTCTACTACAACCTGCTGAACCCGAGTGCCGGCCGCGCCGTGCCTTCTGGCTGGTCGGCGTACGACTTCGGGAACCTGATCGACAAATGCGCAGAACACGGTGTTGCCGTCATGAACATCCGCGTCCTCGCTGCGGGGGTGATCGCCACCGATGTGCGGCACGGCCGGGAGTCTCCGGTTGCTCCCGGCGCGGATGTTGCGGCAGACGAAGCACGGACCCGGATGATCGTCGATGCGGTCGGTGATAGCCGCGGCACCCGCGCGCAGGTCGCCATACGCTACGCGCTCTCCAACCCGAACGTTTCCGGCGTCCTGGTCGGCATGGCGGAACTCGATCACCTGGAGCAGGCGCTGGGCGCTCAGGAGATGGGTCCGCTGCCCGAGGAGGTACTTGACGCCATCCATGCCCTGGTGGCGACAGACTTCGGGCAACTCGCTTAATCCGGCGGACTATCGCCTTCGTGCGGACCGGGTCGCGAAAGTGCAGGGGTCTGCACGGGAAAGCACTCAAACCGGAGAAATAATTCGAACGCAAAAAGGGGCGGCTTGCGCATGAAGCGCTGGCCGCCCCCTTTCTGGTCAGATACGGGAGCCCGCTAGGAGGCCTTCCCGATCTTGAACAGCGTCGTGCTGCAGGTGCCGCACTTGCCTTTAGTAGCCGGGCGGCCATTCTTCATCGTCACCTGCTCGGCGGCGTTCATCTCGCGCATCGTTCGACACTTCATGCAGTATGCGTCCATGTGCTTCCTCCAAATATCACTCGTCTCCGGGGACCGTCCGCCGAAGCTAACCTAGCTTTACCGTAACATCAGATCTCCAAAGCTGGAATAGCTTTGGGGAAAGTGGGGCTCCGGAAGGGGCCGTAAACGTGCCGAAATCAGACATTCTCGGGCGCTTTGCCCCCGGTTTTTACGATTGGAGGTGGGTTGTTTCACCCTTGAGTGAGATTGGGACCCCCGATTTACGTTTACCCCAATCGTAAGCACCGGGGATACACGCTGGGGGATTCTTACGATTGATTCCATCGTAACGAGACGCAGACGCCAAAGCAGCGCGATCTCGATGTCGTGACGGGGGCGCTTCCGGCCCGGGGCTCGTGTATCCGGGAGGCCGGCAAAACAACCTCACCGAACGTTCAGGAGGCCGGGACACTTATGCCGGAGATCAGGCTTAAAAGCGCAACCCTTGAGTACGAGAGTGAAGGGAGCGGGCCGGCGCTCGTATTCGCGCACGGCGCAGGTGGAAACCGTCTTTCATGGTGGCAGCAGGTCCCGGCGTTTCGCGACAGGTACACCTGTATCACCTTCAGTCACCCGGGATTCGGGAGCTCCACATGGAACGGAGACTCCGCCGAACAGGTCGAATACTCGACGGTGTTGTCCGAGTTGCTGGACAAACTTGAGATAGACCGGGTCGCGCTGGTGGCGCAGTCGATGGGCGGATGGACCTGTCTCCCGCTTGCGGTTCAGCAGCCGAAACGAGTTGCCGCACTGCTGATGGCGTCAACCCCGGGGAACCTGCGCACGCCGGAGATAGACGAGGCCCGTGAGTCAAATCGTGATCGGTTGGAAGGTCTTCGGTTGGCCTGGGAGGAACGGCGGCCGGGTAGCTACAACCCCGCGGTCGGTGAGCGTTGTCTTCGAGAACAACCGTCGCTCCATTACCTGTATTCAGCGATACAGGGCCTGAACCCCCCTCGATCATTCCTCCCCCGGCTGGATATCGCAAAACGGGACATGGCCGGATACACAACTCCAACCTTGTATCTCACCGGCGACGAGGACGTTGTACTCCCGTCGCCCATGATCGAGGCGGCAGCGAACGTCACCCCCGGAGCGCGACTGGAACGGGTTCCACGTACGGGACATTCGGTCTACTTTGAACGGCCTGACCTGTTCAATGCCGTGCTGTCCGAGTTTCTCCAGGACGTGTATCCGTCCTGAATCAACTGCTGACTTTCGCCAGCCCGGGGTCAGGTGGCGGACCAACGGCAAGCTGTGGATATCACCCGGAAACGGGAGGAGGGGCCTCCACTTTACCGACATTGCGATGTAGGGATGGCTGTCATTCAGTGCTCACCGCTCCATGCGACGATCATCCGTGTGACTGATGTGTTGTGAATGACCGATGTGGTGTGACGCGATGGGATGCAAATGGCCAACGAAGCAATACCACCGATGCGTGGGGAACTCAATCGAGAGTTGACGGGTTACGTACATCCGGCGAACGATCTTCGTGCATGCGTCGGTTATCGTTCGTTGATCGTATTGATTGGGGGTTGGGCCGGCGTAGCGTCGCGTGTCGCGTATCGTGTGTGTGCTGAAGTAGAGAACCCTGGCCCGAGTTGGACGGCAGCCGAGTTGATGTCCTTCGTCGAGGATTCGGCGGCCGGAGACGCCCCGGTCACGGTGGTGAGACGCGCCCGGGCAAACTGGGCGATAGCTCCGATTGGCCAGCGTCGGCCGGCCATCGCCCATCTACTCATAGATCGCGGCCCATCGCTCGCCTTTACCGGGTCGGACCTCAAGAAGGTGTGTGTCGCAGCAGCCGCGATGACGGGCGCTATCTTCGAGGCCGAGATGCACAGCGCCCGGGATATGTTGATCCGTGAGCGAATGATTACGCAGGACCTGTCAGAGCGCGTGATTGAAGCGGGAGAGTCCCAGGGTTGGCAGGAGTCAGCGCACCGGGAGTTGCAGTCCACTTTTGACTCGATAACGGAGCAAAAGCAGGAACTTGAAGAGGCCAACCGCTGGACCGAGGCCGCTCACGCGGAACTTCAAAACGCCTTTGACGAACTGAAGGTGGCCAATAACGCCAAGACACGCTTCCTTGCAACCGTTTCACATGAACTGAAGACGCCGCTTACCAGCATCTCGGCCTTCACCGACATCCTCAAGCGAAACAGTTCAGGCAATCTGGGCGCCCGGGAGTTGAAACACCTTGATGTCGTGCGCCGCAACGTTCACCGCCTGAACCTGCTGATCACCGATCTGCTCGACCTGTCCAGGATCGATGCCGGCACGCTCGTGCTGGAACTGGATGATTTCCTTCTGTCTGATCTGATACGCGACATGTCGGCGATGTTCGATCCGATCCTTTCAAGACGCAATCAGCGACTGGAGGTTGAGGACGGAACTGAGAGCTTCTGGCTGACCGGGGACCGCAACCGGTTGGAGCAGATGATCACCAACCTGGTGACCAACGCTTCGAAATTCTCTCCGGAAGGCGCGCCGATCACCCTGAGGGCTGTCGTCACCGCACAAAAGTTGGAACTGACCGTCTCTGACCTCGGGGCCGGCATCCCGGAGGAGTCACAGGCGCGCATATTTGATGCGTTCTATCGCGTTGATAACGAACAGACGCGAAAAGTGCCCGGCACGGGAGTCGGCCTGTACATCACGGCATCGATCGTACGTCTTCACGGAGGCGAAATTTCGGTCGAAAGCCGGTCCGGACATGGCACAACGTTCCGGGCCATTTTGCCGGGGGTGATCGACGGACCGTCGGATCAGCACATGATGCGCGAGGCGGCACGCTTGCTGGCCTTACAGGATCACCGATCCCGGCTTGAAGTATCGCATCGGGAAGCCGCCTGATCGCTCCGCGATAGATGCGGCCGTGATGCTGCGGCCCGCTGGCTTGATCTTGCCCCCGGGGTACGCCGAGGGCGGCCCCGCCAACACGCGGCACAGGGTTCCCTTCGCAAACCTGGCCCGCGTACCCGGGGTCGCCCTGGAATCGCTTCAACATCTTGCCGCGGCCGTGGGCCACCGGCCGTTGGGCGAAGTTTCAGCGCCTGTGGCGATTTGCGCCGGCGCCCGTGCCCGCTTTCGGCCCCGCCCGTTTCATCAGGAGCGCCAACGCCAGCCCGAACGCGATTACTGCGGAAAGCATCGTGATCTTCTTCATCGCCCCTGCTCCTCACTGCGAAACTGCGATTACCGTTCCGGTCCCTATCCTTACCGGCGTCCGCACCGGAGGGGGTGTCAGATCGCCTGGACCCGGCGGATCAGATCGGTCAGCATGTCCTCCTGCTCCGGTGTTTCGGTCGGCGCTTCAAACGAAACCCTTGTGGCGTAATCCATCCGGCGGGCCAACGTGCCGGGCAGGTCGTCATATGTTGAGGTGATCGCGAACTCCCGCACCACGTCAAGCGACACGGACTCGACCATCCGGTCCCATTCGCCACGCAACGACATGTCGTGCAGGAGTAGTCCCAGCTCGCCGAGGCCGTGGGTATCGAAAACATTGAGATAGGTGCGGGTTGATCCGTAGAAAGAGATCGGCTTGCGTAGAGCGAGCAGCTTCTGCTCTATCTCGGACTCGTCCTCACCGAGCGCCATCATTCCGCCGCCGGTGACCTCGATCTCGGACAGATCGCGGCCCGCCTGCGCGGCGCCGCGTTTCAGCTCGGGCAATGTGACTTCTCGGACGTACTTCTCCGTGGTGAAGCTGTGAAGAATCAACCCGTCCGCGACGCGCCCGGCGACCCGGGTCATGGCCGGTCCGACCGCCGAGATAAATATCTTTGGCGGCGGGTGGTTGATCGGCCCCATGTTGAACGCTGGCGGGCAGAGTGTGAAGTTGTAAAAACGGCCCTCAAACTCCGGTTTTGCGCCGGTCTGGAACGTGTCCCACACCGCCCGCATCATCCGGACGTACTCCTCCATACGGGTCGCCGGCGCCTCCCACTTGCCGGAGCTGAACCGTCGTTCATTGTGGCCCTTCACCTGCGTTCCCAGCCCCACCATCACCCGGCCGCCTGTCGCCTTCTGCAGCTCCCACGCCATCTGCGCCATCACGAAGGGGCTGCGCGGGAAGGCGATGATGATTGACGTGCCGATTTCCGCCCGCGTGCTGACGTGAGCGGCCAGGGTCCACCGCGTGGTCGCCTCATACATCGTCTCGGAAGTGGTGATGGCGTCGTAGCCGAGGCGTTCAGCGCGTTCGACCTCGGCGGGAACGTCGGTCAGTGGGCCGGCGCCGAAATGGCCTGAAACCTTCAATCCATTTTCTCCAATCCAGAGCCGCCACAATGGCATCACTACGCTGGTACATGCGAAATGCAACTTGTGACGATGGCCGGGCCGATTCACAGGCAGGCCCGGAAAACCACGTACGGTCTCGTGACATCCCGGGACATCAAGACAGGCCCGGCCGATTCTAACTCGCGGTGTCTGTCCGCGTAGCATCCGGTTACACTCTCCGGCACGGTCGATACACGGCTGGCACAGGCTGGCAACTTCAGATCACGCCCGGCGCAATCCAGTCGCGTCCCGGGCCAGGTCTGCCACCCAACGCCCGGGCATGGTCCCGGGGGTGGACGGGGGAGAGCAATGACGGTTCGCGCATATCAACTTGTTGATACGGCTCCCGGCAGCGATATAGACGCGCTGACTCGCGCCCTGCTGGCGATCGACGGAATTATGGCGGTGGACGCCGTGACAGGCCCACATGACGTTATATGTACGGTTGAGGTGGATGATCTGTCAGAACTGGCCCGGTTTCAAGAACATGTCCATGATGTCCGCGGCGTGACGCGAACGATCACATGCGTCGTACTTCAGGCCTGATGGGAATCCTGCTCGGGGGGCCGGTCAATTGAAAATCAACGAGTTCACCGCTGACGCCCTGGACCGCGTTCACGCTTTCATGGAACTGGCCTTCGACGGCCTTACCCCGGAGCAACTCTGGTACCGCCCCGCGACGGAGGCGAACTCGATCGCGTGGGTCGGCTGGCACCTCACGCGCGGCCTTGATCGGCGCGTCTCAGACATGGATGGCGGAGAGCAGACCTGGATCGAAGGCCGCTGGTACGAGAAGTTCGGTTTGCCCGCCAACCCGACCGATTACGGCATCGGCCATACATCGGAACAGGTTGACGGCGTTCGCCCGCCGGACTCTGCAACCGTGCTCGGTTACTACGCCGCCGTGTATCGGCGTTCACTGGAGTTCCTGGAATCACCGGCTGCTGACGACCACGATCGCGTGCTGGAGGGCTCCGGGAACTCGCTCGGGACTGAGATGGTCGGCATGGTCGCCGGGAACATGCAGCACGTCGGCCAGGTGGGTTACATCAGGGGTTTGATCGAGGGCCGGCGCTGGTATCCGCGCTAGGAAGGACCGGCGCTATCACCGGGCCGTGTTCCCTATTGTCAGGCTATCGTTCCAAGATCGACCGGCGCCAGGATCTCGCGTAGCTCCGCCATCTCCGCCTCGTTCAGGCGCCAGTCTGCCGCGCTTGCGTTGTGCAACACCTGATCCGGCGTCTTCGCCCCGACGATGCACGAAGCCATCGCCGGATGGGCCAGCGTCCATGCGATCGCCAGTTGCACGATGTCGCGTCCGTGATCGCCCGCCCACGCCTGTAGCGCTGGCACAACTTCCCATGCGCGCTCAAGGCCGCCCTCCCGGAACACGAAATGGTCGCTGCGCTCATCGTCGCCGGGGAACCGGTGCCCGGGCCTGTACTTTCCGGTCAGTATTCCCTTGGCGAGTGGTGAGTGGGCTATCACGCCGATGCCAAGCTCCAGGCACGCCGGCAGTACGTCTTGCTCTGCCTCCCTGAAGAGCATGCTGTAACGCGGTTGGGAGCTGCTGACCGGCCCGTGGCTCGCGGCCGCCCGGTGCTGCTCTCCAGAGAAGTTTGAGACGCCGATGTGCCGGATCTTCCCCTGTTCCCGCAATTTCAGCAGCCGGGCCATCGTGTCCTCGATCGGCCACTCCGGCCTGGGTGAGTGAAGCTGGTACAGGTCTACGTAGTCCGTCCCGAGCGATCGCAGGCTGTTTTCGATGCCACTGACGATGTGCTCCGGGGAATGGTCACCGGATAGCTTGGTGGCGAGGAACGCCTCATGCCGCCGTCCGCGCAGCGCCTTGCCGATCACGGACTCACTCGTACGGTAGCCCTCCGCGGTATCGATAAAGGTCATCCCGGCGTCAAGCGCAGCGTGAATGGTCGCGACCGCCTGATCGTCTGGAACGGCGCCCATGCCACCGCCCAGCGGCCACGCGCCAAGGCACACAACGGATACCTGTGGTCCACCTGTTCCCAGCGGTCTGGAGTCCATTATTGTCTCCCCGGCAGATACTTTTCAGATCACAGCGTCACGCCCGCTTTGTGTTTCTGGCGAACGCGTCGCAGAATATGCCGGACTTATAACCTGTGCCGCGTTCCAGCCGGTCCCCGGTCCCAAAGGCGGGCCTGAATCCAATAATTGCCGGACGCATCTGAAGGTTGTATGTACTGGCCGGTGTTCGCACGGGGCGAACAGCCGCGCACCGCGGACGCTTTTCCTGATTCGGGAGGTTGCCGCAGGCAGAGAGCCGGAAATTAGAGGCCCCCGATGACCACGAACAAGCACCTCGGCGCAACAGTGACCGCGGACCCGTCGACGCCCGGGGAGTTGCATGACCGATACCAGGCGACTCGCGACTTCACCGAGAAGCTGTGCGAAACGCTGGTCACCGAAGACTACGTCGTTCAATCAATGCCAGACGTCAGCCCGACCAAGTGGCACCTGGGACACACGACGTGGTTTTTCGAGGCGTTCATCCTCCGGGACCAGCTTCCCGGCTACGTCTCTCCGAACGACAAGTACAACTACCTGTTCAACTCTTACTACAACGGTATCGGAGAGCAGTGGAAGCGTGCAGAACGCGGCTTGCTCTCACGTCCGACCGTCGAGAATGTGTATGACTTTCGTCACTTCGCCGACGAGAAGATGCACGATCTTATCGACCGCGCCGGCCGCGAATCATCGCCCGAGAAACTTCTTGAGCTGACCACGCTGGGGATCAACCATGAGCAACAGCACCAGGAGTTGTTGCTCACGGATATCAAGCATGTGCTCTCACGCAATCCGCTTGACCCGGTATTTCGTGATCTGGGTCCGGTCCCGGAGCCAGTGGGGGTGCCTGCGGCCGAGTGGCTTCCTTATGACGGCGGGCTTATAACCGTTGGGTTCGATGGCGAGGGATTCCATTTCGACAACGAGGGTCCGCTACACAAGACCTTTGTCTACCCGTTCCATATCGCATCCCGGCTGGTCACCAACGGGGAGTTCATCGAGTTCATCGAATCAGGCCAGTACGAGCGGCCTGACAACTGGCTCTCAAATGGATGGCACATGATCCGGCGTGAAGACTGGAACGCGCCGCTGTACTGGCGCAAGACCGATCGCGGCTGGGTCCACTACACGCTCGGTGGAGAGCAGCCGGTCAACCCGGACGAGCCGGTCATGCACGTCAGCTACTACGAGGCGGATGCTTACGCCAAATGGAAGGGCGCGCGCCTGCCGGGCGAAGATGAATGGGAGCTTGCGTCCCGCGATGCGGATATCGCAGGCGGGACTTTCGCCGACACCCTGCGCTGCCACCCAACGGCGCTGGCGGCGGATGCTCCGTCTGGACGTCTTCATCAGATGTTTGGTGATGTCTGGGAATGGACCTCCAGTCCGTATGTCGGTTACCCGGGTTTCGATATCCCGCCGGGAGCTGTCGGCGAGTACAACGGCAAGTTCATGTCAGACCAGATGGTCCTCCGGGGCGGGTCTGCGGCGACCTCTGCAAGCCATATCCGGCCGACGTACCGCAACTTCTTCCCGGCTGACGCCCGCTGGCAGTTCACGGGCCTCAGATTAGCCCGGGACGCGACCTGACGATTTGCCCGGCCAGCCCCGGAATCGTCACCAAAGAAGCCCATCAGACCTCCAATTAAGCCAGGGAATCGGATCACGTTGACCACGACAGTTTCTATGACCGACACGCACAACGACCGGTTTCCTGACTATCTCGACGAAGTTATCGCTGGTCTTTCCGCACCCGAGAAGACGCTTCCGTGCAAGTTGTTCTACGACGAACGCGGCTCGGGCCTCTTCGACCGAATCTGTGAACTTGATGAGTATTACGTCACTCGCGTTGAGAATGCGTTGATGGCGGAACACGCCGTTGAGATGGCGGATGTGATCGGTCCCGGTTGCCTGCTGATCGAGTACGGCGCCGGTAGCAGCACGAAGATTCGTGCGCTTCTCGACCACCTGTGGGAGCCTGCCGCGTTCGTCCCGGTCGATATCTCCGGGGAGCATCTCGTCCGCTCGACCGATGCGCTGAAAAGAAGCTATCCCGGGGTCGAGATAAACCCCGTCGTGGCGGACTTCACCGCACCGTTTAAAGTACCTGCGCCATCGATCAAACCGTCCCGCAACGTCGTTTATTTTCCTGGCTCGACAATCGGAAATTTCACGCCGGAGGCGGCGGCCGAGCTCCTCCGGGGGATTGCGGAACGCGTTGGACCGGGCGGCGGTCTGCTTATCGGTGTTGATCTCGTAAAAAGCCCGGACCTCCTGCACGCCGCGTACAACGATCGTGAGGGCGTGACGGCCGCGTTCAACCTGAACCTGCTTGTCCGCCTGAACCGTGAACTGGGGGCCAACTTCAACCTGTCCTGCTTCACACACCGGGCAACCTACAACGAGAAAAAAGCCCGGGTCGAGATGCGCCTCCACAGCGACCGGCGTCAGAGTGCGGAGATCGCCGGGCACAGGTTCGATTTCGAGGCCGGGGAGTCGATCCTGACCGAGTACTCGCACAAGTACACGGTGGAGTCGTTCGGCAAGATCGCCGGCGTTGCAGGGTTCGGTACGCGACGCGTGTGGACGGACGGCGACGATCTGTTCAGTGTCCAGTATCTGGAGCCGAAGTAGCGGTCGCGTCGGGATCAACGCGCAGGGGCGGGCACAGGGCTACGCCGACCCGGAGGAACCATCGTAATGGGTTCGTCGTTTTCCCGGACGCACGCGGCAAATCGCGGCCGCCTGTCTACCGGCCTTGCGACCGGGACGGTGCAGGCTCGATCTAGTCCTTGAGAAATACGATTTCGGTCGTCCGGTCCGTCTCGGAAGTTAGTGCCGGATGGAACTTGAAGCCTTCCGGATGCGTGAATCTTGCGACCAGGTCCAGGGCGGGGTCAGTTGTGCCTGAGGAGTCGATATTGAGGACCAGGTGACGTACTAACGCCCCCTTCAACGCCTTGGACCAGTGGCTAACGGTCTTCAGTTGGCCATCTGCGTTTCGCTGGAGAAACTTGACGGTGAACCGGGTCTTGTACGGCACCGCCAAATGATCCCACGCCGCGCTGTGCTCGATGGGAAGCAGGTCCCATATCACACCGTTCTCGGCTGCGCCTGCCAGCGATTTCGTGATCAGCCGTTTCCAGACGAAAGCGCATGTCCTGCCGCGAAGCAGCTTTCCGCCCATCTTGAGCTTGTAAGCGGGGATCATGTCGAGGGGGCGAACCATGCCAAACAACCCGGACATGATGATCACCGTTCGTCCGAACGCGTCCCCGGCATCGGCGCCGAGTGATCGGTAGTCGATCGCGTCGTACATCACCCCGGTATAGCGCTCGATAGCGGGGAGGGTTGGAGCGCTTTCCAGGCCGGTGTTATCGGCCATCGCCTTTGCGAGGGCAGGCCCTTTGACGCCCAGGAGTTTTTGCGCCGCCCCCGGACGCTGACTGATCTTCGCAAGGGCCAGAGCGAAGCGTTGTCGCACCGGGTTAAGAGATTCAAACGACAGCGAGGCGAGGTCAAGCGGTGGGCCTTCGCCGCCGGTTGCCTTGCCTTCTGAGGGCGGCAGGAGGATCAGAGGTGTGGAAGTTATCGCCGGATTCCCGTCCAATTGACTGGCTCTGCCCGTAAGTCTGGCCTGCCCCGGTTTGTTACGCCAGCCGGATGCGCCAATCGGCATGCAGCGGAGATTGTAGGGGCGAGCTCGATCCCCCCGGGGTCGTAACGCCTCGTCTTACGCCTGCCAGAACCGTGCCCTGAGGCTCTCGAAGGGCCGGAGCGCGCGCTTGTCTCAGGTTGGAATTCGATCCGACCCCGATCCTTTCACCCTGCACCTCCTCCAACATGAAGATCGGAACCCATCGTTGATCGCACTGTCAGGGCGTATCTGGGGCCGTTCCGGCTACCGTATGTTTGTCGAGATACTCCGGTCCTTCGAGAGCCTCAGGACGCGGTGTTTCGCTTGAGCCTCAGGACGCGGTGTTTCGCTTGAATCTCAGGACGCGGTGTTTCGCTTTATTCGATGTG
>JADFQR010000006.1 GCA_022561735.1 Chloroflexota bacterium
GCAGGACGATGGCTTCAAACGGCTTGCTCTCAAGGTTCAGCTGGCCGCTCTCGATTCTTGACATGTCCAGCAGGTCATCGATCAGGACGGCCAGTCGCCGGCCGGAACGGTATATCACCTCAACGTGCTGAACCTGTTTCTCCTCGAGATTGCCTTTGCGGTTCTTTTTGAGAACCTCGGCAAGCGCCATGATGCTGGCCAGGGGCGTTTTCAGTTCATGTGACACGGTTGAGAGGAACTTGGTCTTTTCCTCGTTGACGCGTTCCAGTTCCCGTTTTTCCTGGTCGATGAGTTGCCGCAGTTCACGCTCGCGGGCAAGCCGTATTGTCTGTGCGTGAAGCCGGGCGTTTGCAAGCGCGCCGGCGATCTGCGCTCCGATGCGAGACAGGAGGTCCTGGTCACGCAGGGTGTAGAGCACGGGACCCGTCGTCGCCAGGTCGATAACCCCGATCACGCGGTCGTCTGACACAAGAGGGACGCTCAGGGCGGCGGTGATCCGCGGCTGGCTGGCGGCGGCGCCGGAGTCGTATCGGTACTGGTCGCGGACCTGCGCCGCTCCGAGCATCAGGGTTTCACGCTCGCGCACCACTTTTTCGAGCCCGGACCCGTCGACCGGGTGGATCGAGCCGCGGTGCCAGCCGGAAACGGGCGTACCGCTGACGTATGCCGGAGAAAGAGCGTCACGCTCTTCATCAAGTGCAGCGATCATTATGCGATCAAACGGCAGGAGCAGTTTCACCTGCTCAACGAAGGCCGGATATACGCGTTCAGTATCCAGCGATGCGCTGATCACGCGCCCGATCTCGGCGATGACCGACCTCTCGTCAGCCTCACGTTGCGCCTGTGCGTACAGCCGGGCGTTTTCCACCGTCACGGCCATGCGGTCTGCGGCGGTGGCGAGGAAGCTGAGAGAATCTTTGGGATATCCGCCTCCAACAAGGCGAGGGCCGAGGATCAGTATCCCGGTGAGTGTGTCCTCGGCGATCATCGGCACGAGGAGTTCGGCGTCCAACCGGGACAGCGCCCTCCTCTCCTGTGCGCTCATGGCCTGGAGTTGAGGATCTGACTCCACTGTGCGCATGTCCAGCGATTTACCGTGCAGGGCGAACCATGACGCCACGGCGCCGGTGCGGGAAAGGGCGGCGGATGGCGGCTGGCCGCGCGTGTCTGCAATTATGAATAGCCGCGTCCCGCTCGGGTCCGGCAGGGCCATCGACGCCCAGTCACTCTGCATCGCACGCCGGATGCTCTGAATCGTGTCGTCCGCCAGCGATCGAAGGTCCGAGATGTCCCGGGCTTTCTCGTTCATGGCCACGAGCGCCGTCAGATGGTCGTAGCGCTCCCGGAAAAACAGCCTGTCGATCGTTCGCTGAACGCGGTCGATCGCGGGTGGTATGAAGACGCTTGTCATGAGCAATGTGCCGACTGTGGCGAGTATCCACGCCTCACGGCTCAGCGTTCGTGTGAAGAAGAAGACCGCGCCGAACGACACGCCGTAGGAAGCGAAGACGAACGAGCTAACCAGGGTGTACGCCAGCCCTTTTCGCAGCAGCAGGCGCAGGTTCATCAGGCGGTGGCGCGTGACGGCGATTGTGGTGATAAGCGCGAAGCCGATGTTACCGACCACTCCCAGCGGATAGATGTTGATGCCAAGCGATGGGATGAAATCCGTTGTCCCGCCGAGGACCGAAACGAAGACCCCGATGCGCAGCATCTTTAACTGGGAGCGCTCCCGATCACTCTTTGCGTTCGGGATCGCCCGGTTCAGATCGGCGATCGATAGCAGTACCGGCGGGTACGTGGCGAGCAGCAGTATCGGGAACGCCCAGCCGAGCTGGGGAGCGAAGCCGTAGAAGCGCTCTTCGACCCCGGTGACGGTCCAGCCTGCCAGTGTCGCCACCGCGGCGACGACCCCGAGGGCGTACCAACCGGCCAGGATAAATGGGCTGCGACGCGCTCCGGTCAGCGCGTATATGAAGTGGTAGAAGATGATCCCGCTGAACGGAATAACGACGAGGGCGGCTCGCTCCCAGGAGAAGGCGATCACGGCGTCCGGGAACGCGTCCCGCATCCCGAATATCAGGAAGCCCCAGAACCCGAGCGCGACAAGGAACCCGGCGAAGATGAGGTTCAGACGATCGCGCGGATCGCTGAGCATCGCCAGGCTTGCCAGGAACAGTGCCCCCACACCCTGCACGAACGGCAGGGCGACGTAGACGGCGTTCAACTCTTCGTAAATCCTCCCCGGCGATCTCGCGTCCACGCGCCGGCAAGAGAGCCGGACGCGATCTCAGATCGCAAGAATTTCCGCCTGGCGCCACGACGAGGCTCTTGCCCCGACGGACACGGGTAGTGTCTCGTGTGAAGGTGGTCCGGGCAGCCGAGGAATCCACAGCCGCTCCTGTGTGCCAACCCTACGGGCCGAAGCCCAATGCTTCAGCTACGGCGTCCAACCGAGGGCGCACCTCCGGGTGTTGCGGTGTGAGCAGGTCGAGTCGCTGGTAAATGGCATGCGTTCGGAGCGCCGCGTCCATGTCGCCCGTCCCGGCGAGTTCCCAGTCCAGGAATGCAGCCCGGAAGTTGAGGTCGCGGTCAAGAGGATTCAGGGCCAGGGCGCGTTCGGCGCTCGCCACAGCCTCTCGTAGCGCAGCGATGGGATTTCCTCCCGGCTGAACGGAGAGCAGCTGGTACAGGTCGCTCCGAACAGCGTGATAGCGGGGTACGTCTGGAGCGAAGAAGATCGCCCGGTCGATGTCGGCCAGCCGTTCGGCGATGGTTTTGCCTTCGCTGCCGGGACTCGCTGCGACGGCTGCGCTCGCGTCCGCCCTGAGGCGCTGGACCGTCTGTGTCCAGGTGAGCCAGGTCACGGTAATGGCCATCAGCGTGATGATGATTACGGCGCTCGCCCTGATAGCGCCGGACGGTTTCGGGGTTGCCGCCCGTTTAACGGCGTGTCCGTTCTCCTCCCCTTTGAACACCCGGGCCGTCGCCACCGCGAGCCCGGCGATCAACCAGAACAGCACGCTGTCGCCCGACCTGGGGATGCCGGTCAGCCCGGCCACGAACCATGCGATAAGCGCCACCCCGACCGCCAGTGTCACGGCCTGCCCGGCTCCCCCACGACCACGGTTCCGCCAGAGATTGCCGAGCAGGAGATAGACGAGAGACGCCCACAGCGCCGACCAGGCAAGGAGCCCAACGAGGCCGGTCTCGACGAGCCGGTTCAACGGTTCGTTGTGGGCGGCCGGTGATCGGACGTCAGCCAGGCGTGAGGGAGCGACCATCGGGAACACGTCCGGGAAGGTATCCGGGCCGTAGCCGAACAGCGAGCGGATCAGCATCCCACGCTCGTTTCCGACGGGCGGCTGCGGCCGTTCAGAGGCGAGATCGATCGCGCCTTTCCAGCGCGCGAAGCGAAGGTTGGCGACCGGGTCGAATACCTCCGTGAACGTCGTGGCGCGGACCCTGATCTCGTCCACGATAGGCTCGCCTCTTGCGCCCTGATCGGCCGGGTCCGCGGTGTCTCCCGTTACCGGCTGTGACGACACAGCAGGGTTCACCAGGCCGTTGGTGACGCTCAGGAATACCAGCGAGGCGATGATCGCCACGATGGTCAACAGGCCGGTCACAATCGTGCGGCGCCAGCCGAACACCCAGGGAGCCAGTATGGCGATGGCGAACATGCTGGCCGCAACCGCTATCCACGGGCCACGGCTCAGGGTTATCAGCAGGGCGGTGATGTGTACAAACGCCACCAGTCCGTACAGGGAGTACCAGATGGCCGCCCGCGCGGAGCGTCCCCGGATGGAGAGCGAAATACCGGCGGCCAGGGTGAATGTCACTGCGAGGATGGCGGCGAAGAAGATCGGGTTGCCGGCCGTTCCAGACACCCGTGACGATCCCGATGTCGAGCGAATTCCGAACGGCGCATATTCGAAGTGCTGTGCCATGCCTACGAGCGCGGCCAGCGCCCCCACGCCGACGATCGCCGCGATCAGTCGCCACACCTGTGAAGGTGTTCGCACGCGGGTCGCTACGGCAAAGAAAAGGACGGCGTAGGAAGCGGTTGAGTACAGTGAATAGCTCTCGGCTCCCGGGTCCGGCCCCCACGTGCTCAGCCGGGGTATGAGGGCGAATGCCGTGGCGAGCGCCGTGGTCACGAGGAGAACCGCCACGGACGCCACGACGCGGGCTCCGGCGTCACCGCGAATCCTGGAGATAAGGGAGGTCACGAAGTCCAGGTTCAGGTACGGCCGCGGCGGGATGGAGATTCCCCGTCGCCAGGCGATTAGCCCGGCGTCCGCCAGCAGGAATATGAGGGTCGCGCCTGCCGCGATGCGGACCGTTGCGACTTTGGGCAGTTCTGTCTTCGAGAGAAACGCGTCCTCGGACAGGACGATCAACGGCGTGACGACGGCGGCGATGAGCCAGGCCGCTTCTATCCCGCGTCCAAGCCATGTGCGGATGCCGGTGAGATACCCGGTTACGCTCGCCGTGGATGCGTTACGTCGCATTCTGCGGGATGCACGAGGTCGTGCGGTGATGGCTGTCACGGCGCGCCACCTTGTCCGAAGTTCACCGGCCCCAGGCGGGTGCGCGCAGGTGTCACCGGCAGAAGCCGGTCAGCGCGGTGCGAAGCCGTCAGGCCAGTTTCGACGCCAGACATTTAAGGCCAGCGTATGTCTGATGGGCGATGGCGACGATGTTCAGGCGCGTGGATTCCGTGGGAGCCCGCACCAATGCGGACCGGAGCTCGCCGGTCTCACTACCCGGCGAGCAGGGCTCTCGACGCGATCAGGACCGGGATTCCAGCCGAATCTCAAACGCTTCCAGGATGTCTCCTTCCCGGAAGTCGATGAACCCTTCGACTCCGACGCCACCCTCAAACCCGGAGTTCAACTCCCGAACGTCATCCTTGAAGTGACGGAGGCTGGCGATCTGGCCGGTGTAGACCGGTTCACCGTCTCGCATAATGCGGATGCTGGCCTGCCGGGTTATCTGGCCGTCCAGTACCCGAACACCGGCCACGCGGTACCTGCGGCCGGCGGGGAAGATCGCCTGCACCACTGCGTGTCCAAGAAGGATCTCGGTCTCGATCGGCGCCAGGAGGCCGCGTGCAGCGGAGGTCAGATCATCGATCAAGTTGTAGATGATGTTGTACTGCCGGATATCCACGCCATGAATAGAGGCCTGTTTTTCTGCGCCAGCCTGCGTGCCGGTCTCAAACGCCATGATGAGAGCGCCGGACGCTTTGGCCAGCATCACGTCACTCTCGTTCACGGGGCCGGCGGCGGTGTGAATAAGATTGATCTGCACTTCAGCGTCCGATATCTGCTCGGCGCTACGGCGGACGGCGTCAATGCTGCCCTGTGTGCCGGTCTTGATGATGACCGGGAGTTCCTCAGCGTCACCGGCGTTGACGCGGCGCATGACCTCCGCAAGTGTGGCCAGTGAACGGCCTCCTCCAGCGCGGTCCGCCCTCTCCCGTTTTTCCACGGTCTGGCGGGCCGTCTTCTCGTTGGCGACCACATCCATCTGGATTCCGGGTTCCGGGACAGCTCCCAGGCCCATCACTTCCACCACGTCCGACGGCCCGGCTGATTTGACCGGCTCTCCCATCCCGTCTACCAGTCCCTTGACGCGTCCGCGGACCTTTCCCACCACAATCTGGTCACCGAGCTTCACCGTGCCGGATCGCATGAGGATGGTCGCCAGCGGACCGCGAGACGGATCTATGTGCGCCTCAAGGCACACGCCAAGCCCGGGTTTATCCGGGTTCGCTTTCAGTTCCTGGACCTCGGCGAGAATCACCAGGTTTTCCAGGAGTTCGTCTACCCCGTCACCCTTCAGGGCCGAGACTTCAACGGAGACGACTTCACCACCCCAGCTCTCGACGAGGATGTTGCGTTCCGCAAGTTCACGCTTTACGCGCTCAGGGTCTGCGCCCGGGATGTCAATTTTGTTGATCGCAACGACCATCGGCACTCCGGCCGCCTGCGCGTGGTCGATCGCCTCAATGGTCTGCGGCATGATGCCGTCATCAGCAGCCACAACCAGCACCACGATGTCCGTCACCTGTGCGCCGCGTGCGCGCATCATGGTGAACGCTTCATGGCCGGGGGTGTCGATGAAGGTCAGTTTGTGGCCGTCACGCTCCACCTGGTAGGCGCCGATGCTCTGCGTGATTCCGCCGGCCTCCGTGTCTACTACGGACGAGCCGCGTATGGAGTCAAGCAGGGTGGTCTTGCCGTGGTCCACATGGCCAAGCACCGTGATGACAGGCGGGCGCGGGACGGCGTTTTCATCATTCTCGACATCGGCCACGCCGACAGCGTTGCCTGCGGTGCTTTCCTCATTTTCTTGAGGGCGCAGCACCTTCACGCCGATACTGCCTGCCACTGCTGCGGCGTTCGCAAAGTCCACGGGGTCGTTCACGGTCATCATCAGCCCGCGGCGCATCAGCAATTTGATTGTCTCGACAGGACCGGCGCCGATCTTCTCTGCGAGCTCGCCGACGGTCAGGATGGCCGGGATCTCAATAGGCTCGGTCGGGACCTGGCGTTCCTGCACGGCGGTCTGCGCGCCGGGCCGAGCGCGTCTGCGACCTCGTCCCCTGGGCCTGCCTGCGAATCCGCTGCGTCTTCTGGCCATGAATCTCCGTCTTTCCCGTTTCGTCTTTTTCCGGTCCGTCGAGTTCCGGTCTTATGAAATCCCTTATGAACTGGTGGCCGCGGCCGCGAACTCAGCCGTGGCCCACGCCAGCAGGCCGGCTCTTGAGCGATCCGAACCCCGTCCCCTCAACGAGCGATCCAGTCCGCCCCGATCGAGGCCTTTCTCGAAACATTCCAGTTTCCGGCAAAGGTAGGCTCCGCGTCCGCCTACTTCCCGTGCGGTTCCTGCGACAAAATTGGAGTCCGCGTCCCGCGTGATGCGCACGAAGTCTCGTTGCGGTCCCTTGTTTCTGCATGCGACGCAGGTGCGTAGCGGTACATGATTCTGCCGCATTTACACCTCCTATCGCCGGACCGGCGTCGTTGATTGTTTCGTCGGCAGGGCTTTAATTTGACGTTCGAGCGTTATCGCCGGACGCCGGCGGTTGGGATGCTTTGCGCGCCACGGCTCGGCGTGCCTTCGCGCTCAGGTTCTCACCGCCACGGCGGCCACGCCCCCGGCGTCTGGAACCTCCCTGGTCGCGATATCCGATGATGTCCTCGGCAAACCTGAGGGACCCGGCGTCAGCCTTGTCATCGGTGGGCGCCATTTGCCAGACATCGTCTGAAGTGAAATCGATGATCTGGGCCGCCTCTGCGGTCGCGGCGGCATCAGCCTTCTCCTGTTCCTCCAGAGCCTTAATTTCTTCCTCAAGGGTCTGAAGAGCTAAAGCCTCTTCCGGGGACACGGCCGGAACCGATGGCCCCTTTGCCGTAGCTTCACTTACCGGCGCGGTCTCAAGGACAGCGGCCGGTTTCACGACTGATGGCTCCGACGGGGGAGCAATTTCGATCGTCGGCGCCGGTGGCTCCGGGGCGGGCGTGGGTTCGTTTGCCGGGGCAGGAGCCGGTTTAGCCGGTGTCTCGACCTTGGCTACGACTGGCTCCGCTGCGGGCTTCGCCACTTCAGCAGGCTCGACGGCCGGGACGGCTACCGCTTCTACGGCCTCAACGATCTCAGATATCGCATCAGCGACGGCCGGTGGAGCCGTGACTTCAGGCGCCTGTGACGCGGCGTGTTCAGACGCTGACTTGATGTCGATGCGCCAATCGGTCAACTTCGCCGCAAGACGGGCGTTCTGCCCCTCGCGGCCGATCGCCAGTGAAAGAGCGCGGTCCGGTACGACCACGATCGCCGACCGCTCTTCTTCGTCAAGGATCACGTTGTCGACCTGGGCCGGGCTAAGCGAGTTGGCGATGTAGGTCGAAATGTCTTCGGCGAACTCAACCACGTCGATCTTCTCGCCGTGGAGTTCGCTTACGACGTTCTGGATACGGATGCCGCGCAAACCGACACACGCCCCGACGGCGTCGACACCGGTCTGGTGAGACTGGACGGCGACTTTGCTCCGGGCGCCGGGCTCGCGGGCGATGTTCTTGATCTCTACGATCCCGTTGTAGATCTCCGGGACTTCGGCCTCAAACAATCTGCGGATCAGGTCCGGGTGGGTTCGTGATGCGATGATTTCCGGGCCGCGGACGGTGCGCGCCACCTCAACGATGTAGACCTTCACCTTGTAGCCCGGACGGTACCTCTCGGACGGCACCTGCTCGGACGGTGGCATGATCGCCTCGGCACGGCCAACGTCCAGCACGACACCCCTCGCGTCGCCCCTCTGGACGGTCACGGTCAGAACTTCGCCGATCTTATCCTGGAACTCGTCGAAGACGATCTCCCGCTCGGCTTCGCGCAGCCGCTGCATCACCACCTGCTTGGCGGTCTGAGCAGCTATGCGGCCGGGGTTTTCGGTGATGGTCCCTGTGACGACGTACTGCCCGACGGTAGCGCTCTCGTCGATCTTGATCGCGTCGCTCAGGTACACCATCGCCAGAGGCTCTTCCATCTCGGCGCCGTCTGCGACGACGGTGCGGACGGTGTGGACCTCCATCTCGCCGGTGTCCGGGTCGAGCAGCACCGTGACATCCTGCCCTTTGGACATCGCGTCGCGCTTGTACGCGGAGACGAGAGCCTCCTGGATGGCGCTCAGTACCACGCCATGCGGGAGAGCCCTCTCGGCAGCGAGTTGTGTTACTGCAAGGAGCAGGTCACTCTTCACAGTTTTACCTTCCGGTCCGACTCAAAATTGCCCTAGACAAACAAAAAAGTGGGGCAAACCCACTTCCTCAGTAGCGATCGTTACCCCGATCAAACTCATCTGTCAGTATATTCCAGACGGTCAGTATTCGCAATCGTCGCCGAGGCAGGCCGCAAACGTAAAATCGGCATTCCTTCACGGATTTCGGCGCGCTCACGACTAAGCTTGGCGCCGGTAGTGACTCAGCCCGCCGATCTCTTCACTTCCCAGCTTTGCTTCGGATAGCGGCCACAATGAAACTTGCACTGGTCCTGGATTTCGACGGGACTATCACCACAAGAGACATCGGCGTCGCGGTCATCAAGAACTTCGCCCGGCCCGGCTGGGAGGAGGGGCTGCGCCGCTGGAAGGCGGGGGAGATTGGCCAGCACCAGCTCATGGAGTGGGAGTTCTCCCGGTTGCCACCCGGCCGGGTGACGGAGATGCGGGAATACGCGCTACGTGAAGCGGATGTGCGGCCCGGCCTCACAGACCTGCTGGAGTTGTGCCGGTCGAAGGACGTGAAGGTGGAGGTGGTGTCGAACGGGATGGCGTTTTACGTGGAGGCTGTACTGGAAAGAGAAGGGTTCTCGGGCCTGCCGTTTGTCGCTCCGATGCCGGCTTTTAACGATGGGGACGGTCCCGCCGTCGAGTTTGGCGACGGGGTCGTAACTTGCGAGCGCACCGGTCTCTGCAAGTGCGACAGGGTTTTCAAGCTGCGATCAGAGGGGCGGAAGATCGTGTTCGTCGGGGACGGTATTTCTGATTTCTGCGTGGCGGAAGAGGCGGACTTCGTCATTGCGCGCTCTTCGCTGAAGGAACATTGCGAGGCACGCGGCATCGCACACAGCGAGTTCCGGGATTTTGATGACGTTCGCCGCGAGCTGTTGATGTTGCTGGCGAAGTGAGCCGGCGTCCTCGGCCGGTCGGGATTTGCCAGCCACAGGGCGATCGCGCTTCGCCCCCATCAATCCCCATCCAGCGCGCCGGGCGCCGGCAAACGGCACGTGGGCTGAACCTCTCGAACCCCGCGTCCGCGGTACGAGCCATCCGGAATCCATCGCGCCGGGTGGCCGGATGATCGAGGAACTGGCGCCGGCCTGACCTGTCCGGGCGGGCGCGTTCCGGCGTCGTTCCCGGGTTTCCTGGCGCATCGTCCTGCGCTCAGGTGAATCTGATTCCCTGGCAGGCCTTGCGTGGGCCTGCGGCGGGCTGCCGGTTTCGGTCGTTCGCCCGTCTCACAGGTTCGGAGATACGATGAAACGCGTCTGGTTCGGAATCGCTGCGTTGGGCCTTGTCGCGGTCGCATGCGGTTCAGCTTCGGGCTCATCACCTGACCCGGCCGTCCGCTCCGGCGCCGCGGCCTCGGCAGACCAGTCGCGGCAGCAGGTCACGCTGGGCATCTCCATGTTCTTACTCGTGGACGATGAGGAAAATCCCGACCCGGAGGTCTCGACCGCCCGAGACATCGCTGACCTGACCACCATCTTGCGGGGCGTTAACGAGATCTGGGGCCAGGCTGATGTCCGTTTCGAGTTGCGCTTCATCGGGGCGCTCGAACTGCCGCGCGACGTGCTGTCGGCGTTGATGGCGGGCGACACCGGACCGTTTTTCGGGGGGCTAGGACGGGAGTTCGAGGTAACGTCGCCGTCCACCGTGAACGTTTTTTTCGTTCCGCGATTTGGCGCCGCCAACGGCGTCAACCCGGTGGGCACTCGCACGGCCTTCATCATCGACGAGCCCTCGGTCCACGACAGGCGGGTGACGAGCCACGAGATCGGCCACATGCTGGGGCTGCATCACGATCTCAGCGACCCCGGAGCGCTGATGTTCTCCGGGACGAACGGGATGACGTTGACAGGTCCGGAGATAGCCACGGCCCGCTACGTGGCGAACGGCATCCTGGCCGGCGTCCGTTAGGCAACCACCCCAAACGTGGACGGTGAGAGCGAGCGCAAAGAGCCCGCTGTGAGACGGTACCGGACGGCAGCCTTCAGGAAACTTTCGCACCGCAGTGGCATGACTATCCGTCCTTTCCAGCGCGGCCGGGCCGATAGGCGGCGGCCCCTGCGATGCGTCGACGGGCCAGGGTCGTTGTTACGTTCCGGTTAGTAATTTTTCAGATGGCTTCCAGGTTCTGCCGCTAACCGGGCGACAGGTTGAGCGGGAAGGGCACGTCAGGGTGCTCATCTAACATGCGTGACCACGCCCGGCGGCCGATGCGGTCCACTTCGTCGATCAATGCGGTTTCGTTCACGGTTAGCACCCGGCCGTCGCGCATCACCCACTCCCCGTCGATCATCACCGACTCGATATCGCCCGGCTGCCCGTTGTGGATGAACGTGGAAACGATGCGCATGGTCGGCACAAGGTGGGCGCGCCGCATGTCGATCATGAACAGGTCGGCCTTCTTGCCCGGTTCCAGCGATCCAATCCGGTCTTCCATATGGAGGGCGCGGGCCGATCCCATAGTGGCCCACTCGACTACGTCCTCGGGCTGCGGGCTGGTGGCGTTCCCGGTCGCCACGCGTTCCGTACGAAGGGCGGTGCGCATCACCTCGAACATGTCCTGCGTGTTGTTGTCCGTGCCGAGCCCCACGGTGCATCCGGCGTCCCGGAGCGCCGGGATGGGCGGATGAACCGCCCGCAGCGCCGCCATTGCCGGCTGGTGTGTGATGTGCGTCCGCGCGCCGCCGAGCGCTGCGATCTCTCCCTCGTCCACGTACCGGCAGTGCGCCGCAACGAGCCTCGGTCCCAGGAAGTCGTTCTCCGCCAGGTAGTTGGACGGCCTCACACCCCGCATCGCGAGCATCGTCTCTATCTCCAGGCGGCTCTGCGCCAGGTGAATCGTGTAACCCGTGTCGTGCCGCTCGGCCATGGCGCGCACCTCTGCGAGCAGTTCCGGCGAGCTTGTTTCCACAAGCTGGGCCGATGCGAAACAGGTCACGCGGCCGTCCCGTGCGCCGTGCCAGTTGGAGAACAGGTCCTCCGCCATTTGCAACTTCGTCTCACGCTGTTCGGTCGAGTAGCCCGACGGCGGCTGTCCCGGCCGGTACGCAGGTCCCACCACGCCATCGTCGGTGTTCTCCGCCAGGATCAGGCGCAATCCTGTATCGGCGATCGAGGCGGCGTACAGGCCGATCCCCGCGGCCATCTCCAGCAGGGTGGTGGAGCCGGAGCGAATCGCCTCGACAGCGCCCAGCGTCGCCAGCGCTATGCGTTCCTCGTCGCTTATCAACGAGTAGATGCTGACCGGGAACGGCAGGTCGGGCGGAAAGCCGAAGTCCTCAGTAATGCCTCGCGACAGTACGTTCAGCAGATGCGCATGGCAGTTGACCAACCCGGGAAACACCGCCCTGCCCCGGCCATCGACCACGTCCGCCCCCGGGTTTGACGCGAGCACATCCGGGGACGAGCCGACGGCGGAGATCACGTCGTCCGTTATCGCTACGGCACCGTCGTAAATGACGTTGCGCGCCGCGTCGCCGGTTACGACGGTTGCATTGGCGATGACCGTGGCCGGCATGGGTTCCTTTCAGCGGTTACCCGGGTCGACCGATTTCTGGGTTTGCGCCTGCGTGCGGGTGACGGGCCTATCCCGCCCGTCTTCAGTCCTTTGCCGGTGGGAGCAGCTCCAGGAACTCGATCCGCTGGGTCTCTATCAAGGGGCGTATTTCGGCTCCCAGATCGAGTGCGCCCTGTGGCAAAACGTGGCCCTCTCTTGACGGAGACATGATTTCGTCATCGGTCCAGTCAAGGATCACGATGTTCTGGTCTCCCGGGAGTGTGGCGCCGTTATATGAGACCCGGAATTCGCTCCGTTGGCCCGCGTCCCGATACGCCTGCGCCTGTTTCTGCAAAAGCGTCGCCACACGGCGCGCCTCTCCTGGCCGGGTGTTGAAGATTCTTCGTATCAGGTACAACGCAACGCTCTCCGGTAATCGAGGTGGACGCGCCTCTTTTGCAGAGGCGAGCGGAGGATACATGACCGAACGGCGGAGTGTGGCGTTTTCTGCTGGCGTGGCCTGTTGAATCTGCGACCGGCCTGTGGAACGGGGCGGCAATGAGGATCGCTTGCTCTATGCGCTATGATCTGCCGATCTAACGACCATCGTTGGGTTAGCTACGACGACATCAGGCATATACAGGAGGTCCATGTATGCCAGCTGTTTCTGGACTTGGTCATGTGGGGATTCACGTCAACGACCTGATGGCCCAGCGAGACTTCTACTCTCGGATCATGGGTCTCAAGATCGCCGATGAGGATCTTGAAACTCGAAAAATAGTGTTTTTCAGCGCCAACCCTGAAGAGGAACACCACGAGTTCGTGATCGTCGCAGGCCGAACCGCCCCCGAAGACACGGTGCTGATCAACCAGATCTCGTTCAAGGTGGACACGCTCTCGGAGTTGAAGGAGTTCTACACGCTGTTCCGCGACGAAGGGGTCCGCATCGATCGCACTGTGAGCCACGGCAACGCCTTCGGTATGTACGCACGGGACCCGGAAGGCAACACCATCGAGGTGTACTACAAGACCGGGTTCCCGGTTCCGCAACCTCATGCCGACGTTGTCGATTTTGACGACTCGGAAGAAGATTTGCTGTCCGCCGCCAGGGCGCTAATACCGGCGTCCTGAATGCCGTGTCCCGTGGTTGCGGGGCGAACGGTCTTGGCGATCCACTTGTACGTTCCGGGCCAGGGGTGATCGCGATCTATCGGGCGTGAACGGACGCGTGGAGCCACGTTCATGCCCGGCTGGGGGCGCGCGGGATGTTTTGATCACCGACGCGGAACTAGATTCCCGGGGCCGCGTTTTAGCGTTCTACGGTCGATGCGTCGTACGGCCACGGCGGTTCGCCCCGTTGTTGATGCAGGTTCGAGGCGTGGTCGAGGGCGACCGGTGGTCGCCCGTAACGCAGCGTGGAGCGACCCGCTGCGGGTCACCGGAATCAGGTCTTCCGACCCATCAGCCAGTCGCTGTCTCTCGCCGGGCCGGTAAGCCAGCGATCCATCTGCTCCAAGCGGCCGGGTCTGTGCTCAACACCGAGACCGCTCGTGAGGCGCGTCATGAAGGCAAAGAGGCAGGTGATCAACGTCGTCGAAAGTATCTCCTGTTCAGACAGGCCAGCTTCACGCAGGTTTTCGACATCGCTCTCTTCCAGCGAGTCCGGGTGAACGGTTCGTTTGCGCTGGTAGACCAG
>JADFQR010000007.1 GCA_022561735.1 Chloroflexota bacterium
TTCACCTTCGAAGAGGGAGGGGCGCAGCACACGCAGCGCGACCATCAGACGAACGGCATCACGACCATCGCCGACTGGCTGGCGGAGAAGCTATAGCCCGCGGGCGACACAACGGGAGGCAGCGGATTGACGTCAAAGCCCAAGACATTCAGTTTCCACTGGGGCAGCGGTATCGTCGCCGAGGAGGCGCAGGTGAGGACAGAGCATCACGTCCCGACGCTGCAGCTCCTTCGATATACCGAAGGGTCGATGGAGGGCCAGAGCGCCGTCAGATTTGCCCAGTACAGCCTGAGAGGCCGCTTTGGCAGGGGACCGTTAATCATGTCAGCGGACGATCTGGACAAAATGCGCGCTTCATTGCGGGAGGCACCGGAACTGAGATCGCTTCTCAAGGCGCTCGTCGAAGGAGACTGAAGGAACCCGGGATTCTCCGCCGACAGGACGCTGCGTGCAGCTAGCCGCGTGAACGCGGACGGGGCTGTCGTTTGGTCGAGACGGTCCGTGGCGCCTCACGGAAATCAGCGGCCCCTGATGCCGGTCATTGTTCATCCGTGCGCCGCGTGTCCTCATTCCCGGATGTTCGAGACGCCGGGGCCGGACGGTCATCCACCCGAAGCGTCTTCCGTTGCCTCCCCTGGCGTCTCCGTCGGTTGTTCGGTGGCGCCGGTCGTCATTTCTTCGGAGTCACTTTCTGCATTACCGCGCCGTCGTCGTCGTCGCGTGGGGGCTGGGTCCGGTACGACCTCCCGGCGGTCCAGGACAGCTTCGAGACGTTCCAGGACGGTGTTCTGCCGTTCAACGGCCTTCACCAGGCTCTGCGACGCGGTCGACATCGCCTGCACTGTCGCTGTGTGGCTCTGCAGGTGCGTGCCGTACTCGGCGATGGCGGCCGAGAAGTGCTGGAGTGAGTCGCGCGTCTCGTTGATACCGTTCTCGATATCGGTCAGCCGTTCCTCTGATACCCGGGCGACAAGGCGAAGGTCGGCGGCCGCCACCATGGTTGCGCCTGACAGGGGCGTGGCCAGGACCTCAGCCGGAGCACCCGGTACTGCTCCTTCCGGCGTCACCTGACCGATATCTGGCTCGACGCCGGGATCGCGCTCCGTGGCAGTCGACAAACCGGGAGATTCCGGCGGTAAGGTTCCTGCCCCGCTCTGTGCTGCGACCACCACGTTGCGCCAGTTATCGGAGATGCCGATGTACAGGATGTAGCCGATCACCGAGATCGCCATCACCAGCGCGAAGATCCGCCCCTGCGGGCTGTTCAGGAACAGGAAAAGGTGCCCGATCTGCGGAACGTTTGCGACGACCACCCCTCCGACGCGGTCCGGCGCCACCGGTATCGGGTCGATGTTCGAGTTGGCGTCGCCCTTGGTGATGAACTGGACGTTGGTCCCGGTTTGCTGGATGTCGACGATGCGGTGCAGGGTGTTCGGCGGCAGCCCGAACTGCTCTTGATAAGCACGCGGGATCTCGACCTGGGCGATGTCCCCGACCCGGATGTCCGCGGGGGCGATGTTACGCAGAATGACCAGGTCCCCACGTGAAAGCGCCGGCTCCATCGATCCGCTGACCACGGCCCCGATAGGCTTCAGCGTTCCCAGGGAGAACGCGATCGCGAGGTATATAAGGCCGAGCAGCGCGATGAGCGCCACGAAATCCATCCAGCCCCTTGTCTTGCGCGCTTCCTTCACCGTCTTCTCGGGCTTCATGGAGAGGCGCTCACCCTCCCCGGCCATCGGGGGCGCCTGTCGATCGTTCCGGCCGCGTCACAACCCTCTCGTACAGCTCCTGCGCCAGAGTCGCGACCCGTGTGCCCGGCAGGAACCGGTATCCCACGTACACCACCAGCAGGATCACGAACAACGCCAGCAGCAATGTAAGCGGTATCGGTATGCCGATGATGCTGAGGCCCGGCAACCCCCGGCTGCTGTCGAGCGAGGTTATGACCTGCGCCCGGACGGGCGGAGCCTCACCGGCGACGCCCCCGAAATTGGTCGAGACTGATACCTGGCTGTCGGCGTCCAGCGGGATGAACTCTGCGGACCCGCGCCCGTTTTCATCGGTCACGGTTGCGGGATTCACCAGTTCTCCGGACGTGGTTCGCCAGATCAGGGCGGCGCCGCTTACCGGGCGGTCCCCCAGCGTCACAAGCGCGTTGACCACCGTGGACTGGCCGATAGCGATGGTGGAGGGGTTCACCGACACGTTGATACGAAGCGCGGTCTCGACCATCTCCATCTCTGCGATCACCGGCTCCGTGCCCGGAAGAACGCCGGAGACGGTGACCGTACCGTCGTCCCCAGGTGTTCCAGTGACGATTACCGGGAACGACTTGTGACTCTCCCCGGGCAGGAAGCTGGCGGAGTCCGGCATGTCCGCAGCCTCCGAGAACAGGAACAGGGGGGTCTCGGCTGATGCCGGCGCAGGCGCGCCGGAGGCGTCCAGGAGCCGGGCGATGATGAAATTGCTTGCTGAATTGCCCGCGCTGGATGTGGGGTAGGCAAAGCTGATATCCAGCGACGCCACCGGCCGCGTGTGGGCCCGCGTCTCAACGGTCATTCCGACCATCCCTGACTGGGTGATCGTGATCTGCGTCGGCGATGGGCTCCCGGAGCTGTCGACCGTAGCGGAGGCGTAAGTGGCGGTTTCACCACAGGTCAAACCCTGCGGCACGGTTACCAGGGCGTTCCGGACCGAGATCCCACCAACCACGTCGGTCGTGACGCGCAAGACATCACACCTGAACAGGGCAGGAACCCCGTCAGCGTCCAGCGCCTGCGCTACCAGCAGGGCGGACGGACCCCCGGGCAGAAAACGGTCTGGAACCACGTACACGGCGAGATGGGTTGGGTCCGACGGGACCAGCATTGTGGGGGCGGGTTGCCCCTCTTCCGCCGGCTCCCCGGTCGCCACTTCTACCATGGCCTGAGGCGTGATCGACACTGTCGCTGAGTCGGTGAGAAAGCCGTTGGCCTGCACGGTAAACGTGGCCTCACCGCGGTCGCCGGCGATGTACTCCCCGAACACGACGTTGGAACCGCTCGGTATCGTGTAAGTGGTCTCCGTAGGCGCGGCGAACCCCGGACGCGATGAAGTGATGACGATGACCGTATCGGAGTTCGCCACTACCGGCGCGCCCTCAGCGCCTCTCAGGCTCACGACAAACCGGCCGGGCTGCGCGCTGCCCTCGGGCATCACCGGCGGGGCCAGTTCAAGCTTGAGACCCAGGGGCGGCACGGCGCCGGTGCTGGACACCGTTTCCAGTGTCACCGATGCAGCGCCTTCATTCTCGACCGCGACGGTGATCGTTCCTGTTCCGGCTTTGAAAGTCGTTCGCACGGGGATCGATATCGCGACCGAGCCGGGCGGCGCCATCAGGGTGGGCGAGACCGTGAACAGGTCCGGGTCAGAGGACCACAGGGAGATCTCCGTTTCGACGTCGGCCGGGAACGGGAAAGGCAGTCCGGCTTCGTTCTCCAGCCGCAGGAACAGCGTCTCGTAGACGCTGCCGTCGGCGAGTATCGTGCCCGGCCCCGCAGACAGGTTGACCGTCAGCGAGTTGGACGCTGAGAGCGGTTGCGTGTCCGCGCGCGCGAACAACAGCAGTGCCGCAAGAAGCAGCAGTATGAGCGGGCCGCGGTGCGTCAGGCGGCCTGCCCTGTATATCTCCGAAAGTTTCGTCATGTCTTCGCCTGTTCGAATGAGGACATCGAGACGGCCTGAACGATCCGCCGGTCAGATACAGATCGGCGTGACGAAAGAACGCTGGTTCTTGATTCGGCCGGATGTCGCACTATCGGACACATTGATCGTGGCTCTGGTTCAGGGCCGGTCCAAGGGAGACCGCACCAAGACACATCGCGCGTCTCCACGGGTTCACGGGTTCAAAGAATAGGAGTAGACGGCCTCCGGCACCCGGTTCCGGATAGACCCCGGACAACGATGTCCCTGAAACGCTGCACGGCAGGCTTCGGGAAACGCTGCACGACACGCTCCCGGAAACGCTCGGGCCGGTTCTTGCGAGGCCGCCACAGGCGTTGGGCTGCTGGTATTCCGTATCGATGTGAACTGGACACCTGCGTTGACACTTGTCCGACACCCGGTGGGACAACCGTTACTAGTTGATTCCGACGATGAATGTCAGGTCTGTCAGTGAACTCTGCTGCCCGGAAGGAGCGCCGCCGGGCACGGTGATGTCGGCAAGGATGTAAAGCACGCTCTGACCATCGACCGACGGCAGGAAGTTGGCTGCCGTGTTGGAGATGCTCAACGTCTTGAAGTTGTGCAGTTCGTCCGGGTCCGGGCAGACGTATCTGGCGCCGCCGTCTTCGAACGACCGCTGGGTGATCGAGTCGCAGCTTCCGGAGTAGCCACCGGCGGTCGCCGCCTGCTGGTCGGTGTCCAGGAAATAGACCCTGGTTTCCAGAAAAGCGTTCGGATTGAGCAGGACTCCCCCCGCTTCATCCGGGTCAGTCCAGATGAATTCAATCACCGTCGCATCGCTATCGTCGGGGTTTCCAAAGGTCAACTTGGAAAGAACGACCCCCTCCGTCTTCTTGCCCTTGCCCTGGACGCCGGTGAAGGTCGAGACCACGCTGGACACGTCCGCCCTGGCGCCGGAAATGGTGGACGGTGACGTGATCGTGAGCGTACTCGTGCTGGAGGTGGCGGCGTAAGCGGTCACGCTGATCATCCCTGCGAGCGCCAGGAACGCGACCAGGAACAGGCTGTTCACCCGCCTGTTCCGTTGTCTGGCTTGTGTCATGGTTTTGACGCTCGCTCGCCGTCACCGGGGTTTCTCTGGTGACCGCCCTGGTCTTCCGGGTATTCCCGCCGGGGCGATCTCAACAGGTCTTTTTGGCCGCTTCGGCTTTGCTCGTGGATTACAGGGCCGTCAGTTGAACCAGGTCCGTCGGGCTGAGGCTGTCGCCGGAGCCTTCTGTCACGTCGATGGTGAACAGGGTCCCGCCGTCGATCGTCAGGCCGTAGGTGTAGCCGCCGAGGAGAATGAACGCCTGTCGTGCGTTTGTCAGCGTCAGGTAGTCCTGCGTCTCGCTGATAGTCGTCCCCGCTGCGTCCACGGCGTCCTGCCACACCCCATTGGTGCCGGAAACGCTGAACGGCGTGGTGCCGGCCCCTGTCGGGCAGCTACCCGAGTCGCAGAGCACTTCGATATTGATCAAGCGGTGCAGGAACGTGTAGTTCTTCACCAGCTCGTCCGTGTTTGTCACGAAGATTTCGACAAGAGCGGAATCGGTTGTCGAAAGCCCCTTCAGGTTGATTGCGAAGTGGTTGCCGCCCGTGATCGACGAAGTAGATCCGATGGAGGGCGACCAGGTCGCGCTCGACACGCCGGGAGCCTCTTCAAACACATCCGCAGCCGCGCTGTATGTGTTTGTGATGTCAGGGCTGACCGTGAAAGTCGTGCCGGAAATCGCGGTGATCGTGTGATACGAGTTCGTGCCGTCCAGCGGGTCGCCGTTGGCATCCTCGTCAATCAGGATGTAGTCGCCGACTGCGAAGTTCGTCGCATCGTCGACCTGCACCGTAGTAGCGTCATCAGCGGTCCAGTTGGCCGCGCCGGGTACGTTCTGGCCGACGGAGAAGCCGAACTCGCCGCCCAGGCCGCCGACCGTGACGGTAACGGTGGACGAGGTCGACGTGCTCGCGAACGACACAACGGAGAGGACCAGCGCCGCTCCGACCGCGATGAGTGCGATCAAGAACGCCTTCTGGTGACCGGTCTTGCTAACTTTTGTCATCGCTGTTCACCTTCTGGGCCGTCATCGACCTGGCCCGGGTACATGGGAGCTTTGTCTCAGTCCCGCTATCCGTTCGGCTCGGCGGACCTGCTCATCCAGGTCCCCTCCGTTGGATCTTCTGCCCGGCGCAAACGCCCGGGCCGCTCTTCGGGTCTTCATCCATACCCGTACCGGGCGAGGAACGAAACCATCGTGGGTGCTCACCGCCATACTGAGACCGAAGGGGCCATCCGGGACGTTCTATCCGGGTCATCCCGGCGAGCCCTTCGTCTCATTTCGATGAGCCAGACGGGTCGCGTCCGAGCCTTTTTGCATCCACGGCTTGAGGCTTCCGGTGAACTCATTGATGCGGACGGATCAACGCCTGCGCTTACCCGTGAGCGCAGGAGGGGCGAAATCGCTGAAACCGGTCCCTGAGACACCCTTCGCCACTCGTCGTTTGTCCCTGACGTGAGGGGCCTCGGTCCAGGATCTGGCCGGAATGATCCAATCGGTTAACCCGATAAATCAATTAACAGGGGCGGGCCAGCGAGCCGACAATCCCGGGACGGTTGGATCCGGGTATCCGGACGGTGCCGGACCGGTAGTGAAAGCGCGGGACGCCGGTTCGCGAGGTGGCCGGGCGTGGGAGGCATCCCAGCCAACGGCGCCGCCGTGCGGTCTTAAACCTGAACGCCCCGGCACGCCGTCGCTTACGCAACAGCGCCCCGGGGCGTGGCAATCCGCTTTCCGCCGATCGGCAGACCAAATTCAGGAACTACCTGGCCGTGATCCCAACCTGGTCTGAAGGAGAGAGGGAGTCGCCGGATCCAACGGCGCCGCCCGTGGTATCGATCGTGAACAGCGCCCCGCCCTCCACGGTCAACGCGTACACATGCCCGCCTTCAAGGACAAACTGCTGGCGTGCGTTCTGCAGCGTGAGGATATCGGCGGTGGCGTTAATGTCGTTGCCCGTTGCGTCAAGCGCCTCGCCAAACTTGCCGGAGTCGGTTACCGCGTTAAACGGAGCGTTGGCGGAACAGGTCGCCGAGGACGTGCTTTCGCATAGCACGTAAATGCCGATCGTCCGGTTCAGGTAGGTGTAGTTCTTGACCAGCTCGTTCGGGTTGGTCGTGATCATCTCCACGAACGCCGAATCGGACGTGGTCAGGCCCTTGAGGTTGATGATGAAGTGATTGCCCGCCGTAACCGAGGTTGCGGAGTTGAGCGCGGGCGTCCAGGAGTGCACCCCGCCCGGGTACACCACCGCCTCCGTGACGCTGGCCGCTCCCGAGTAACCGGAGGGGACGTCAGGCGCGACCGTAAGCGCGCCGCCGGAGATCGCCGTGATCGTGTGGAACGACGCCTGGCCCGTGAACGCACTGCCGTCGGCGTCCTCGTCGATCAGGATGTAGTCACCGACCGCGAAATTGTTCGTGCCGCCGGTGATGACAACGGTATCGCCGTCGTTGTCACTGAACCACGTTGTTGTTGAAGAAGCGTCCTGCGCCACCACGAACCCGAACTCACCGGCCAGTCCCGAGGAGGCGTTTATCGTGATCGTTGACGATGACGATGTGGCGGCAAATGATGCCACGGATATAAACAGCGCCGTCACGACGCCCAGAAGGGCAAGGACGAGCGCTTTCCTGTGGCTCAACGCTGAAATCTTGACAGTCACCCCGGCGCCACCCCGTGCTACTGGTGAAAGACCCCGGCTGCCCGCCGATCAGCGCAGGATCACGGTATACGTGTTGAGATGACCACCCGCTCACGGCGCAATGCTGAAAACTTTTACCGGGCCAGTTCCTGAACGAACCCTGTAAATCCCATCCACGGCACACCGGGACTTCCGGCGGCACACCGGGATCTTGATTCAGCTTCAACGCAGAGTCACTCAGCGGCCTCATCCACCGGGCCACGGAGACTCACCACCCAAAAAATCAACACCTGGCGTCAGAGTCAGGTCCGCGTACACGCTCACGTTTAATTATTCGCGCGTAGGCCCCGGCGCCAACGGCCACGATCACGCTACCCGCGCCACCGGCTCGACTCCAATCGCGAGCGCGTGAAGGGATCGTGTGATTTCGGTGTGCATCGCCGGACCGGTCACACGGCCGGGTGGCATCGTCTCCGTATCTCCGTAATGCGAGTCCGGAGCGATTAGAAGATCGAAGACTGCGCCAGGTCGGTGGGACTCAGACTGTCGTTCACGCCCTCGCTGGTATCCACGGTGAACACCGTTCCTCCGTCCACGACGATGCCGTACACGTAACCGCCGCCGAGAATGAATCCCTGGCGTGCGTTGGTCAGCGTGATGAAGTCAGCGACCTCTGACACGTCGGTTCCCGCAGCGTCCCTCGCCTGCCCCCACTCCCCGGGAGCGGTCGTGTTGACGAAGGGGCCGCCGATACAGGCGAACTCGGCGTCACACAGGACGTAAACGTTCAACCGGCGGATCAGGTGGCCGTAATTGCGCGTCAACTGGTCGCCGTTCGTCAGGATGATGTCGATGACGGTCGCGCTGGATGTCGAAAGGCCCTTTGCATTGACCAGGAAGTGATTGCCGGGCTTCACCGATGTCGTGGCCCCGATGATCGCGTTCCATGTCGGGGCGGCGGGGTATACCGATTGCTCTGTGACCGTTGTTGAACCGGCGATCACGTCAAAGGCCAGCGGCGGCGTAACGGTGATGGCGTCAGAGAACGCCGTCGTGACGGTGTGATAGGAAACGTTTGAGCCCTCGCGGATGGCAACGTAGTCTCCGGTCACGATCCGGGCGGCGTCTGCCACAGCGACCGCCGTTGATCCGGCAGCGGAAGGAAGGTTGACCGTTGTGCTTCCCGGTACGTCCTGGCTTACCGGACTGCCCGACCCACCGCCAACGCTGATGATGTTGACCTGGTTGGTGGCGGACGCCGGGGCCGTTTGCGCATACGACACCACCGACACAAGTAACGCGCCGACAACGGTCGTAAGGGTCAGCAAAAGCGCCCGGTTTGTAATCATCGCCACCGGCAGACCTGCGCACCGGGCCTCAGCCCGTCCGATCAAGCCCCCCGGCCTGATCGTGTGCGTCCTTTGGCCCGCCTCCTCAGTCTCCACGTGCGACCGAGTCCCGGTGGTGTCTGATCTGGGACTACACCTGCCCGGCGCCGGCCGCTTTTCGGCTCCTATTCGCCCTTCGTCGATTTGTGAAGGGCGTCCTCCTGTTCAGGATGCCGCCGGAGGGGTCGAGCCTCCCATCCCGATGGGTTTGCAACCATCGGGATGGGAGGCTCGACGCGATGACCCGAATGTGCACCAAAATGCATCGATCGGCTCATCGGGGAGGATTGAAACGCGCCTCTGAAGAGGATTTGATGGCGTGCCGCCGCAATAACTCGTGCCGCGGGTTGACCAGGGGCGCCTGATGTTCCGGCGAGGCGTAGATTACCATCCCTTTACAAACGTCGCGGCGCACACCCGGGTGTGCAATTTTCCGCGGCGAGGAAACGCCCAGAGAAAAGGCCAGGCATGCGTCTCGCGCTTATACAGATGAACGCGACCGAAGATCGTCCCGGCAACGTTGATCGCGCCTGTGCCTACATAGACCGGGCGGTGCGCGATCACGGTGCAGACCTGATCGTGCTGCCAGAGTTCTTCAACGCAATTTACTTCGCCCAGTACCGTGATCTTGAGTACCAGACATGGGCGGAACCGGAGACGGGTCCAACGACGACCCGCATCAGGGAGAAGGCGCGCGAGCACGGCGTTCACATCGTCTCGACTATCTATGAAGAGGAGTCGCCGGGGCTTAACTACGACACGGCGATGGTGATCGACCCGGAAGGGCAGATCATCGGGAAGTACCGGAAGACGCACCCGGCCGGCTTGCGGGCGGTTGAGAAGATCTACTTCCGGTACGGAACGAAGTTCCCGGTCTTCGATATCCTCGGCTGGAAGGTCGGCATAAGTATCTGCTACGACCTTTCGTTCCCGGAGAGCGCGCGCATACTCGCCGTGAAGGGGGCCGAGCTGATCATCGCCCCGTACTGCATCCCGGCCGGGTACGTCGGCTCAGAGCACAACACTGAGCATACCAGCGCACCAGGCGTCGCCGGCGAGGAGTTCCTGGACCGCAAGCGATGGATGCGATGGTGGGACTCCCTGATGCAGACGCGGGCGTACGAGAACGTCACCTACCTCGCAGGCGTGAACCATGTCGGACAGGAAGGCATGGCGGTGTTTTACGGCGGCACCAAGCTGGTTGCGCCGGACGGAGAGACCGTGGTGTGCGCGGATGAACGGGACGACATCATCGTGGCGGAACTGGACCGTGATCTGTTTGAGCGCACCCGCCGGCTGACCCCGTTTTTCCGGGACCGGCGGCCGGACCTGTACCGCACGCTGACGATGGAGACCGACGACCTGCATGATTGAACAGCCCGGCCCTTCATGACCACACCGGAAATTGACCATGAACGGCTTGAACGCTCCCTGACAGAACACGTCCGCCGCTACGCGGTGATCCTGCATAACGATGAGGTGAACTCGATGGAGCACGTGGTGGACGCGCTGCTCAAATCGGTCCCGACGCTCAGCGAAGAGGATGCCGTGCGCGTGATGATGGACGCCCACACCGAGGGCAAGGCCATCGTCACCGTGTGCCCGCTGGAGACGGCCGAGTTCTACCGCGACCGCCTCCAGACGTTCTCCATAGGAGCATCGATCGAGCCCGCATAGCGGGCGTTATCCGGGGCCGGGGCGCGTGAACTGTGAAGAGCGGCTGTCGGGGGTGGCGCCATCGCAGCAGGCGCTCCCAACCCGTGCCGCGTGGCGCTACTCGTCGTTCCCCGCATCCTGCCGGAACACGCGCTCGCGGTAGTACTTCAGCTCGGCGATCGACTGACGGGTGTCCCATAGCGCCGTGTGCTGGGCGCCGTTCGGCTTGCGATGCTGCACCCCGTACCACCAGTCCGCCAGTTCCTTGATGGACGACACGTCGATCATCCGGTAGTGCAGATAGTTCTCGAACGCCGGCATGTACCGCGCCAGGAACCGCCGGTCCTGCCAGATCGAATTGCCGCAGAGGCGGGCGGTCCCGTACTCGCAGTGGAGCGATACCAGCGTCAGCGCTTCCCGTTCGGCGTCCTCCAACGAGGTCTTTGACGTCTGGATCTGCCGCAACAGGCCGGAGCGTTCGTGCATATCGCGGACGAACGGCGTCATGCGGTCCATCACCTCGGCCGGATGCCATATCGTGAGATCGAGGGGCTCCGCGACCTCGTTGAGGTTCCGGTCGGTGACGATGATCGCTATCTGGACAATTACGTCCTTTTCCGGTTCCAGTCCGGTCATCTCCAGATCGAGCCAGACCAGGTTCTGACCATTACCGTTTTGCAATCGAAATCCTGTCGTGCGCCAGCTCGTAAACCTGCGACGACGGAACGGCGCAGTGGTTAATCGGAGACGGCATCGTATCACCGAAGCCTTCCGCGCTCGGGCGGTCCGCGCAGAGAGGGGCCTGCAATAGTCCAGTGAGTTTGTCGGTGAGGCCGTGAAAATCCAGGCGCCGATATGCCGGACCAAGGCTGATTGACGCGAATCGGGCGGGTGTAGAGGCGGTGGGACGATGAATTACTACTGGACTATTGCGGTGTTGACGGGACCACTGCAATAGTGCATAGTCCGGCGATGCCGTTTGACCGGAATGTCCAGTTGGCGGGAGCACGCGCCCGGCAGTTGCAGGCGTTGCCACGCTACCGCGAGGTACTTCGCCTGCTCGACGAGGGCAGGAGCCCGAGAGAGATCGGACAGGCGCTTGAACCGCCCGTCACGCGACAACGCGCATCTGCGCTGATCCAGCAGGCGAACCGGGCTAAAGAGCTCGGTTTATTTGACGACAAGTTCGGGGACGAAAGCATGAGTTCCGATATGACCATTGTTAATCCCGGGGGGGTTACAGCAGCGGGCGGGTTCTCGGCCGGTTCGGTCTTCGCCGGCATCAAGACCGCCGGAGAGGGCAAGCGGGACATCGGCCTGCTGTTCTCTGACCGCCCATGCACCGTCGCCGGGACCTTCAGCCAGAACTCCGTTGTCTCGCCATCTGTCACGCTGTCCAAAGAGATAGTTGACGGCGGGCAGACCGTACGGGGCGTGGTGGTGAACAGCGGCGTCGCCAACTGCGCCGTCGGTGAGCAGGGGCTCGTAGACGCCCGGGAGGCGACTGCGCTTGCGGCGGAGAAACTCGGCGTGGGCGCAGAAGAGGTTCTCATCGCATCCACCGGCGTGATCGGGGTTGAGCTTCCCATGGCTCTCATGCGCGAGCACATCCCGCAGATCGAACTGGCAGACGACGCCGGCCATGATTTCGCCACATCGATCATCACGACGGACACCCACACTAAAGAGATCGCGGTCCGGGTGAGCATCGGCGGCGTCACCGTCACCGTGGGCGGCTGTGCCAAGGGGTCCGGGATGATTCACCCCAACATGGCGACGATGCTGTCGTTCCTGACCACAGACGCAGCGGTGGAGAAGCAGTTCCTGCAGGAGACCCTTTCCAGCGCCGTCACACTCAGCTTCAACCAGATCGATATCGACGGAGACCAGAGTACGAACGACACGGTTCTTCTCCTGGCGAACGGCGCCGCGGGCAACTCCCCGCTCTCCGCAGATGACGATGACGCAGAGGCGTTCGCCGCCGCCGTCAGCCGTGTGACCCGGTGGCTTGCGCGCGAGATGGCGCGAGATGGCGAGGGCGCACAGACGTTGATCGAGGTGAGCGTAGACGGCGCGCACTCGGACGAGGACGCACGTAAAGCGGCCCGGTCCGTAGCAGCATCGTTGCTGGTGCGGACCGCCGTGTACGGGAAAGACCCCAACTGGGGCCGGATCATGATGGCCGTCGGCAAAAGCCAGATACCGCTGGATGAATCGAAGATGCAATTATTCGTCAACGACATCCAGATCGTTCACGAGGGCAAGGCGATCTCGTACAGCGTCACGAGCGTGGTCGCCGCCCTCGGAGAAGCCGAGGTGCGATTGCGCATCAGCCTCAACGTCGGTGACGGTTTCGGGGAGGCATGGGGATGTGACCTCACCGAGGAGTACGTTGTCTTCAACTCCGCTTACACCACCTAGGGCGGTCCCAGAGCCAGTTACCGGCCAGAGGCGGAAGCTGTCAGCATCATGACTCAGAACCCGGGCCACGTCCCGGCCCTTTCGACGGCCCAGCCCGGAGTCCCGCGGCGGACACTGGCTGGTCTGTCATGACCTCCACGACCGGGACAACCAGGCGACGAACAGGCCGCGGCGCGCGCGCTGGCGACATCGTCGTAGTTAAGGTCGGCGGCTCCACACTCGGGGAGGGTGACTCCACCACGCCGGACCTCCTTGCTTTGCATAAGCAGGGGTTGAGGCCGGTCGTAGTCCACGGCGGCGGGAAGGTGATCTCTGAGTGGGTGCGGTTGCAGGGCATTCAACCGGAGTTCGTGCGCGGCCTCCGCAAGACGGACAAGCCGACCCTTGACGTGGCCGTGGCTGTCCTGTGCGGTCTCGTGAACGCTCAGCTTGTCGCGGAGATATCGGCGTGCGGCGGCAGGGCCGTCGGGCTGGCGGGGGTTGATGGCGGGATGCTCAGGGCCGAGGTGCTAGACCCGGAACTCGGCCTTGTCGGCAAGATCGTCCACACGGACGCCTCAACGATCGAGGCCGTGCTGGAAACCGGAGCAATCCCGGTGATCGCGCCGGCCGCTCTGAACATCGCCCCCAAGCTGCCGGACGGATCGGACCGGATCCTCAACATCAACGCGGACACGACCGCGGGGCACGTCGCACGAGCGCTCGGGGCGGCCATCCTGGTGTTCCAGACCGACGTATCGGGGGTGCTCGACGCCACCCGGAGGCTCATACCCCGCATGACCCGCCGTCAGGCGCGGGACCTGATCGATAGCGGCGTGGCTAACGGCGGCATGATCCCCAAGATAGAGGCCTGCGCCCTGGCCGTGGAGACGGTGAGGGCCGGGTACATCATCGACGGACGAATCGCCGGGGCGCTGCTCGAATGTGTCGCCGGACAAGACATCGGCACGAGGATCACCTGATGCCGGAACCTGAAGAAGCCACCGGGCCGGGGTGTATATTGGCGCGCCTTATGAACCCGAGAGTGAAACGTACACGTGACAGGGTCCCGGCCGGTCATTCCAACGGCGAAATGACGTCGACGGAATGGTCCCCGGGCCGGCGACGTCATTT
>JADFQR010000186.1 GCA_022561735.1 Chloroflexota bacterium
ACTGCCCTCTTCCATGCTGGCAGTGCCCACGCCGAGGTACCGAATAATGCTCTGGAGCTTGAGGATGTACGCCTCAGCCTGCGCCGGGGTGCGGAGGTCAGGTTCCGATACAACCTCCATCAGGGGCACGCCGGCGCGGTTGATGTCCATGAGCGTGTATCTGTCAGACCGCCGGTCTCCGGCAGCGAACATCTGTTGTGCCGATTCGGAATCGGTCAAACGCTGTCCGCCGGTCGCATCTGGGACCGGACCGGATGCCCTTCCGGGCTTTTCGACGTGAATCAGACGGGCGACATCCTCCTCCATGTGAACGCGGGTGATGCCGATACGCACCTCTGGCTCACCTTCAGGCTGGATGTCCATCCAACCGTCGTGGCAGATCGGCACGTCAAACTGCGATATCTGGTACCCCTTCATCAGGTCGGGGTACGGGTAGTTCTTGCGGTCAAATTTGGTGATCTCGGCGATATCACAGTTGAGCGCGAGGCCGATCTTTATCGCAGACTCAACCGCCACACGGTTGACGACCGGAAGGACCCCGGGCAGGGCCATGCAGATCGGGCAGACTCGCGTGTTTGGCTCGGCCGACTGGTAATCCGCCCCGCACGAACAGAACATCTTGCTCTTCGTGCTCAGCTGGACGTGGACCTCAAGTCCAATTACGGCCTCGTACTCCACAGTCTGATCAGCTCCTGACGCGCAAAATTGAAAGGTTTCGGAAGGGAAGCAGGCGGGCGCAACAGCACCGGAACTGCGGCTTTGAGTATACCGCAGAGAGAGATGCGAACGCCTTCGTAGGCCGTACGTACGGTGCCGATACTCGCCGCCGCCGGTTCTGATCGGTTCCAGCGTCACCGGCTGCCTTAATTAGGGGCTATACGGGGAATCTTGAGATAGTCACTTAGCCGTTCTGAGGCCAGGCGTCCCGGCCGATGAGCGGAACGAAGGCGCAGGCGCCCAGGTTTGTTGTTTCGTGGCCGCCTTCCGTCTTTATTACCAGCAGCAGGTCCTGCGTCCTGAGCGGTCCCGTCGGGACCACCATGCGGCCGTGTTCGCGAAGCTGATCGAGCAGGGCCAAAGGAAGCTCCGGCGCCCCTGCGGTGACCATTATCCCGTCATAGGGGGCGTCCCCCGGCCAGCCGAGTTCCTCGACAGCCTGCTCAACGCGCACGTTGTGGTAGCCAAGCCGTGACAGGCGCGTCCGGGCTTCTTCCGTCAGGCGGGGAATCCGCTCTACCGAGATCACCTCGTTAACCAGCAGCGACAGCACCGCCGCCTGGTAGCCGGAGCCGGTACCGATCTCAAGGATGCGATCGCCGGACCCCGGCCGCAGGGCTGACGTCATATGGGCCACGATCAACGGTTGTGAGATGGTCTGCCCGTCACCGATAGGGAGGGCGACGTTCATGTACGCGGAGGACATCATGTCCGGCGGGACGAATTGATCCCGCGGAACCTGTTCAATCGCTGCGAGGACGCGCTCGTCCTTCACCCGTCGCGAAAGTGAAGCGACCAGCCCTGCCCGTGCCGCTGCGAACCTGTCGGCATCACTGTCCCGGCGCACCATTGGTGGAGCATAACCGCCGTAAACGCACGGGTCGCCGGTCGCGTCTGTCGCATTCGGGACGTTCATCATCCTGGAACGAGCCGGGATGCTTCCGATTTACGATTTACACGGAACGCGGGTTCTGACCGGCAGGTTCCGATACGATTATGGGCGTGTAGTTCCGGGAGTGAGAAGACACGCGGTTACGAATTTCGTTGACACCTATTGCCGGGGTGCTAACCTAATGTTGACCATTTTGGTCAACATTAGATTATCGGCGATCCCGGTACGATTGGGTTGAACGTACGAAGACGAGCGTTCATCACCCGGTCAGAGCCGAAATAACGAGCATACTTCCAGTCGGAGGCGCACGACTTGACAACCCCCAACACGATCTCTCGGAAGAGCGACCTCTCCGGCGGCGAGTACAAGTGGGGCTTCGTAACCGAAGTCGAGGAAGACTTCGCTCCCAAAGGATTGAACGAGGACATCGTCCGGCTCATATCCTCCAAGAAGGACGAGCCGGAATGGCTGCTCGAATGGCGTCTCAAGTCGTACCGCCACTGGCTGAAGATGTCAAAGGAGCAGGGCGAGCCCGACTGGGCGAATATCCGCTATCCGAAGATCGACTACAACGACATCTACTACTACGCCGCGCCGAAGTCGTCACAGAATAAGGCTCCCGAGAGCCTTGACGATGTGGACCCGGAAATGCTCGCCACGTTTGAGAAGCTGGGCATACCTTTGCGGGAGCGCGGGAAACTGGCAGGGGTGGCGGTTGACGCCGTTTTCGACAGCGTTTCCGTGGCGACCACTTACACCAAGCAACTGGGCGAACTGGGGATCATTTTCTGCTCGTTCAGCGAGGCGGTGAGGAATCACCCGGACCTGGTCCAGAAATACCTGGGCTCGGTCGTCCCGTACAGCGACAACTTCTTCGCAACGCTCAACTCTGCGGTGTTCAGTGACGGGTCGTTCGCCTACATCCCGCCGGGCGTCCGCTGCCCGATGGAGTTGATGACCTACTTCCGCATGAACGCGGAAGGCACCGGCCAGTTTGAGCGAACGCTGATCATTGCCGACAAGGGCGCCTACGTGAGTTACCTGGAGGGGTGCACGGCGCCTTTCCGGAAGACCAGCCAGTTGCACGCCGCGGTCGTGGAGTTGGTGGCGCTTGAGAATGCTGAGATCAAGTACTCCACCATCCAGAACTGGTTCCCCGGGACCAAGGAAGGTGAGGGTGGGGTTTACAACTTTGTCACCAAGCGCGGGATCTGCCGCGAGGCCAACTCCAAGATTTCCTGGACGCAGGTTGAGACCGGTTCTGCGATCACCTGGAAGTACCCGAGCGTGATTCTCCAGGGAGATAACTCGGTCGGTGAGTTCTACTCGGTTGCGCTGACTAACAACTACCAGCAGGCCGATACCGGCACGAAGATGATCCACATCGGCAAGAACACGAAGAGCACCATCGTGGCCAAGGGGATATCCGCCGGGCATGGCCAGAACACCTACCGCGGGCAGGTCAAGATCATGCCCAGCGCCGAAAACGCCGTTAACCACACGCAGTGCGACTCGCTGCTTGTCGGCGACCAGTGTGGAGCTCACACGGTGCCGTACATCGAGGTCAGGAACCCCACCGCTCGGCTTGAACATGAGGCGTCCACCTCAAAGGTCTCGGATGACCAGCTCTTCTACTTGAGGTCACGCGGTCTTTCCGAGGAAGAGGCGCACCACATGATCATCACCGGGTGGACCCGGGACGTGATCAAGGAATTGCCGTTTGAGTTTGCGATGGAGGCATCGCAACTCCTGAAGGTCTCGCTCGAAGGGGCCGTTGGATAAAACGATTCTTACGTCTGTTTGCGCGCCTTTCCGTGTAATCGCGCGCTCGTCCGGCGTTCTACCGCCGGAGCCTGAATCAACCCTGATCAGCCGTACCGCCAGAGGTAATCAACACACCAAACGATGCTTCAAGTAACCGATCTTCACGCGTCAGTGATCGGCGCGGGCGACTCTGAGATCCTCAAAGGACTTTCGCTCACCATCAAGGCGGGCGAAGTCCACGCCATCATGGGGCCGAACGGCAGCGGCAAGAGTACGCTCGCCAACGTCCTGATGGGCCGCCCGGACTACGTCGTCAACTCCGGAACCGTTGAGTTTGACGGCGA
>JADFQR010000187.1 GCA_022561735.1 Chloroflexota bacterium
ATCGCAAACACCACACTTGCACAGTTGGGCGGAACGCTCACGGGAGCGTTCCTCGGCTTCTCGCTCAATGATGCACTACTGGCCCCTGACATCGAAGCTGCCGACATTGCACTGGAAGATGCAGGATTCAATCAGGAACAGATTGCTGAACTCAGGACTGAGGCACGTAAAGCACAGCTTCAGGAGGTGTTCGATAGGGTTGTTGGGTCGGAAGAGATTGCAGCCCGCGATGCTATCGTGGGGACCGGACAGTTTACTGAACAGGAGTTGACAGGGGCGCTACAGTTCCACGAACCCCTACTTTCGCAAGCACGGCAGGACGCCCTAGTAGACTTGAACGCTGAAGGAGGCGATCCTGAAGGTCTGGCTCGGGCCTTAGCATCCTCTGATCCGAACGCGCTCGCTTTCAGTAGCGACCCTCGACTCCGCACGAACGCACAGCAAGTGGAGAACATTCAGTCACATCTGGCGCTCAACGTCCCTGCACAAGAGTTCGTCCCCGCTGGTATTGGTGACACTACAATTCCAGCGGGGATAAGTGATGAAGAGTTCAAGCAGATAATTGCCGACGGACTGTTGAGACTTGACACGGGGCTTGGTCCGGGTGCTACGCAGATAGACTTCGATGCTGTGTTTGGTGGCCCTGGTCTTGGAGGCAACATCCTCCAAGAAGAGGGCAATATCAGACGAGATGCGTTCTCAGAATCCATAGCGACATCATTCGCGGACTTCCCAGGTGAACTGTTCAACCCCCTGTCTGACGACGCCATCATTCAGCTTATACTTGATGAGCGACAAGGGCCTGCTGCCACTCAGATCAGTACTGCTGGAGCCAGGGGCAACCTGAACATACGCGGCGCTTACTGGCACATCGTCCAGACCTTCGTCGGCAGCATCATCATCATCGTCTCCGCCGTGGTGATACGCGTAACCGGGTTCCTGGAGATCGACCCGCTACTGGGCATGGGATTCGGCATCGTGCTGATATTCGCCTCCTGGCAGATCATCAAGGAGGCGGTGCTGGTTCTCCTGGAGACGACGCCGCCGGGCGTGGACCTGGAGTCGATCAGGCACGAGTTCGTCGCGCTGGACGGGGTGGAGGACGTCCATCACACGCACGCCTGGATGATCACGTCAGGGACGAATGTGTTCTCGACACACGTCAGGGTGCGGGACTACTCGCGCGCCCAGGGTATCCTCCACGCAGGCCAGAAAATCCTCGATGATACCGGGAAGTTCCATTTCGCCACGATGCAGCTCGAGACCGAATGCACGGAATCCCCGGACGCGGCGGACATAGACATCGGCCGTGAGACAGCTGATGCCCGATCAGGCGGACCTCGTCAGGGCCATTCCCGGCCGGACCTGCTCGAACCCGGCGGCGCGCACCGAGACCATCATGCCGGTTAGCGACGCCGGCCGAAAAATCGGCGGACCCGGTTCGGCAAGGAGTCCGGGAAGTTAACCACCTCTCCCCGCCAGCGTTTCTCGTGAGGCTGCTTGCGGGAACGGGCGAAGTAGGAGATGTACCCGACGACAAAAAGCAGGGCGCCGACCGTGGCCAATGGCAGGAAGAGCGGTTTCACGATCCACCCGACGGCTATCAGGGCAACTCCGATCAACATCAGGGTGCCTGAACTGAACGAGAAGCGCCGGCGCGTTGACGTCACACGCCTGGTCACTGAACGCACCCGGTCCGTCCGGCGGGCGCGCCGGTCATCACGATCAAGGATCTCTTCTATCTCTTTTTCGTACCGTCGCGGCATAGTGCGTCTCCGCGGGCGGTCGTCCCCAGTATCCCGCCCTTAAAACCCCTGTGAGTCACGATGCTAGATGCGCCGATCAGCGCGGTCAACTTTCTCTCCTAAAGGCCCCGGGTTGGCAGGCCCCGGGTTGGACTCCTGCCGTGTTTCGAGCTAGCATAGCTTACAGACCCCCACCGGAGGGGTGTGGGTGTGACAATTGTAATTCCCGGATCTTTCCATGTTCGAAGAAACCAAAAAAGACGCCACGAATCGTATTTCGTACATCGAGGGCCACCTGGCGGGCGTCAAAAAGATGATCGAGGAGGAACGCTACTGCGTCGATATCCTCAAGCAGACTTACGCCATCCGCCGGGCAATCGAGAAACTTGAGACGAAACTGCTGGATGGCCACCTCCACTCGTGCGTCGTCCAGGGCGTCCGCGAGGGGCGCGCGGACGAAATACTGGATGAGCTCGTTGAGCTATATGCACTGGCGAACAAGTGACCATGACAACTTCTGAGAAAACGGAAACAAACGCAAACGCCAGCGGACTCACGTCCATAACCATGCCGATCACCGGCATGACCTGCGCCGCCTGCGTAATGCACGTTGGCAAGGCTCTGCGTGAGGTTGACGGGGTTATCGATGCCGAAGTCAACCTGGCGACTGAACGCGTCACGGTGCGACTCGATCCCGGCGTGACGAACCCGGACGATCTTGTGAAGGCCGTGGAAGATGCGGGCTACGGGGCCGTCTCTGAAACGGTCACGCTGTCGCTCAGCGGCATGACCTGCGCCGCCTGCGTGGGGCACATAGAAAAAGCGCTCAACTCCGTCAACGGCGTCGTCACAGCCAGCGTCAACCTGGCGACTGAACGCGCAACCGTTGAATACTTCCCCGCCACCGCAGACCTTGGCGCCCTCCGCACCGCAGTGTCCGATGCCGGTTACTCCGTTGAAGCGGTGGTAGACGACGGCCAGTCGCGTCCGGACGAGGAAGCGCGCCGGGCGGCAAGGGTCCGCTACCTCAGGATTCGCGTCACGGTGTCGCTAACGGCCGCCGTCGTGATGATGCTGACCATGCAGTACCAGTCGATATCGGCCCTGGAGGACATATCTCCGACCCTGGTGAACGTTTTCCTGCTCGCCCTCGCCACGCCGATCCAGTTCTGGGCCGGCAAGGAGTTCTACACCGGCGCATGGTCAGCGCTCAAACACCGCACCTCAAACATGAACACGCTGATCGCCATCGGCACGTCCGTAGCGTTTGCGTACAGCGTGGCCGCCACCGTATCCAGGGACACTTTTGAGGCGTCAACCCTGTTCGGTGGGCACTCGACAGGCACGTATTTCGATGTAGCCGCAGCGATCATCGGACTGATCCTTCTCGGCCGGTTCCTGGAGGCCAGGGCACGCGGACGCACATCCGACGCCATCAAGAAGCTGGTCGGAATGCAACCCCGGACAGCGCTGGTCGCGCACGGCGATGAACTTGTCGAGACACCGATCGAAAACGTTGTCGAGGGCGACCTGCTCGTCGTCAGGCCCGGTGAGCGGATCGCGGTTGACGGACTGATCGTCTCTGGAACGACCTCTATCGACGAGTCGATGATGACCGGGGAGAGTATCCCCGTCGAGAAAACTGTCGACGACAAGGTGTTCGCCGGTACGGTCAACGGGCACGGGAGCATCCGCTTCGCTGCGACCGGCGTCGGGAGAGAGACCCTGCTGTCCCAGATCATCAAGATGGTGGAGGACGCCCAGGGTTCGCGTGCTCCAATCCAGCGGCTGGCGGACACGATCACCGCCCGGTTCGTGCCGGTGGTTCTGGTGATCGCCACCACCGTATTCGTCACCTGGTCATTTATCGGCCCGGCGCCCGTCTACGTCAACGCCCTGCTCGCCACCGTGGCCGTTCTGGTCATCGCCTGCCCCTGCGCGCCCGTGCTG